>CAZAUB010000050.1:0-10384 GCA_964488195.1 uncultured Methylobacter sp.
TAAATTAACACCAGCTCTACTAATTTCTTTTCTTGTATTCCTTCAAATTCTAACTAGTCTTTATGACATTAGTTCGTTTGTGTGAACCCCATCACAGAAATTATAGACAATAATATTTAATTTTCCATGTTAGCCGCCATTTCTTCTAATTTAAAAAACTCAGATCTGTTCAGAGGTGATTTGCAACTGACTTCGCCACCGAACATCTATTTTGAACTGCAAAAAACCGTTGCAAACCCCGATAAATCAATTACGGATATCGGTTTTATCATTGAACAAGATCCTGCATTATCTATACGGACGCTTAAAATAGTTAACAGTGTTTTTTTTGGCTTTCCTGCACAAATCGCATCGATTGACCGCGCCATAGCCATTATGGGTGTTCAGGCATTACAAAACCTGGTACTGGCTACCGTAGTCATTGATAAGTTTTCATCAATGCCCGGAGGACTCCTTTCCATGCAAGACTTCTGGGCCAGAAGCCTGCGTTGCGCACTCATTAGTAAAGAACTCTGCATCTATGGCAACAACAAGAGCGACCTTGATTCAATATTTATTTGCGGGTTACTGCACGATATTGGCCAACTGGTTTTCTACCGCAGAATACCTGTATTAGCACGTCAAATCGGTCTTTTAGTTGAATCAGGCAGTGTCGATGAAATTCAAGCAGAGAACAATATACTTGGTTTTAATCATTATCAGACAGGCGCTGAATTAGCCCGATTATGGAAGCTGCCTGAAATCATAGTTGAAACCATCGGTCAACATAACCATCCTGATTACACGGGTGCTTTTGCAGATGCTGCATCAATTATAAGAACCGCTAATTATCTGTGTAAAATAGACATGAAGAACACCCATCCCAACACCTTTTGCAAAAATATACCTGAGGATGATTTAAGTAACATCATTGATAAAGCCCACGATCAATTTGAAGCTATTTTTAAACTCTTCTGCTCAACACACCATTAGTTATAAAGCGCTTTGTTGCAGGTAACAAAGCGCTTTGTCTATACAGATAAAACAATTTTCCCGGTTGTATGTCCAACTTCTAGCAGTTTATGCGCTTCTGCGGCCTCTGCCAGCGATAACCGTTTACTGATGTGCGTTTTTAACAGGCCATTATCAACCCATTGCGCACATTGCTTTAAAATTTCAACGTGTTTGTCTCTTGCCTCAGGCAAATCTCTAAGCATCGGCGTTAACATCAGTTCAAAGCCTATCAATAAATTACGCATTCGGGCTTCAGCCAGACTCAATTCGCCCGGATCGAGTAAGGTCACCAGACGACCAAAATGTGCTGTCGCCACGATACTCTCTTTAAACACAGACGCGCCTACCGTATCAAAAATCAGATCAGCGCCTTTGCCGTCAGTAAGATGGTTCACGGCATTAGCAAAGCCATCCCGCTTATAAAGAATGACATCATCAGCCCCCATAGCCCTTACAAATTCTGCCTTTTGCTCGGAACTCACGGTAGTAATCACCCTGGCGCCTTTTAGTTTTGCCAGTTGTATCGCCACATGCCCCACGCCTCCGGATCCTGCATGAACAAGTACAGTCTGTCTTTCTTGCAATCCGCCACGATCAAATAAAGCGCCCCAGGCGGTAATCAATACCAACGGCAATGCGGCGGCCTCGGCAAATGAAAAGGTCTCCGGCATTAAACCAACCCAGCGCTGATCAAGCACCGTATATTCGGCGTAATTTCCCTGTTCACGGCCCAAGCCGCCATTACAAAACCAGACCTTATCACCTGGTTTGAATTGTCTGACTGCACTGCCTATTTCACAGACTTCTCCAGCGCCATCGCAACCCAATATCGCAGGCAAGGCATTTTCATAAAACACTCCGTTACGTCTAATTTTAGTATCAACAGGATTAACGCCCGCAGCTTTAAGCCTGACCTTGATCTGGGTTGCCATGGAAATTTCCGGCTCGTCAATGTCGTGTAATTCCAGGACATCGGGATTACCGATTGCTGTCATCATTATTGCTTTCATGTTTTTAACCTTTTATGTAAATAAAAATACGCAACTTCTCAAAGTATCTACAGGCAATATGCTCACTAATCAGGCGAAAGGCGCAAGGCGCAAGGCGAAAAAACCAGCATCCAAATTAGGCGCCCTTAGCCCTTAGCCCTTAGCCTTTCGTCTTAATCAACCAGCCATTGTTGACGATAATCCTGATAACCGTAGTGTTTCACTTTTTTTACCCGCAGGAAATTGCTCAGGTAAATATCCGGCAAATTGTAGCCATTAAACCGGTTCGCCTTAATCAGGGTGTAAGCGCCGACATGTTTAAAAACGACTTTATCCCCTACTTCCAAAGGTTCTTTAAAACGATATTGACCGAATATATCTCCGGCCAGACAGGTGCAGCCCGCCAAAATAGCGGTGTATTGCCCATCAGGGTTATGTTCATGTAACTCAGGCTGCCGCTGATATTCAAACACTTCGGGATTATGATTGACCGAGGTATCTAGTATGACTATGGTTTCACCGTCACTGACAAAACTATCAAGCACCGTCGACACTAAATGCCCGGCACGGCCTACGACCGCTTTGCCCGGCTCGATATAAACCTCTACGCCAAAATCATTTTTCAACTTACGCACCAGCTCGACAAACGGGTGGTAATCTTTAATTTGACCGAACAAATAGCCGCCGCCAATATTCAACCATTCAAGCTCAGCCAATCCTACTCCCAAATGCTGCTGAAGTTTGTCGATGGTTTTAATTAACGGGGTGAAATCGGTCGCAGAAAACACGTTATGAATATGCAGTCCCTGAATTTGATCCAGGCAAATCGACCGGCTCAAATCCTCAATAGCCACACCCAGCTTTGAATGTTGCCGACAAGGATCAAATCGGTCGTCATGCAGAAAGGACAGTTTGGGGTTAACTCTTAAGCCGATTGAGGACTGTGCTTGAGCTGTCTCAGCATAGCGCTGATACTGAGGCAAGGAATTGAAGCTGATGTGCGAACACAGCAAACTTAACTCATCCAGCTCATCCTGCCTTATACCGGGCGTGGTCAAATGAATGCTGCCCTGCCCTGCCAAAACTTGTGGTGAGTCCTGTCGAACCACCTCATCGGCCAGTCGCGCTTCGAATAAGGAACTGACTGAAAAGCCATCGACAAAGGGTTTCGCCATGTCCATGACTGCGGAAAAAGGCAATGACTTAATGGAATACAAAACCTTGCAACCGCACTGAGTTCTCAGGTCGGCTAAAACTTCCAACGTCCTGGCAACTTCTATTTCATCCAAAACAAAAGCCGGGGAGGAATAAACACTGTCTTTCAATACTTGAAAATCCATCAGCTGGAAAACTGCCGTCCTTTACCGGCATAAAGCGCTTTTTCCGTCATGACAAAATCCATCGCCACATCATGAGCCTCAATAACGACTTGCTCAACCAACTGAGACTCAAAACAAACGCCAATCAATGCCGCATCGGCTCTGACACTCTTCAATAAACGATCATAATAACCCGCACCATTACCCAAGCGCCCGCCATTTCGATCAAACGCCACACCCGGCACCATCACGCAATCGAGCTGTTCAGCGGCGATTTCTTTGCCCAGCTCGCCCCATCGGTGTTGGGGCGGCTCTAAAATCCCGCACATGCCAGGCACCAGTTCGGCAAAATCTTCCAGCCACCATAAACCGAGCTTATTATGCCCCTGCTCATCTTCAGTACAGTAAGGGATAACGATGCGCTTACCGGTTGCCAGTTCACCTAACAATGCCGGTTGCGTTCTTACTTCTGTGCGACAGTGGCTATACCACATTACGGTTTTGGCCTGCCGGTAAACAGGATGCGCTATAAATTGCGCGCAAATGATCCGGCTTATGTCATCCTTATCGATTTGCCCATTGCGTGCATCGTAAGCTTTGCGACGCTGTCGGCTTTTTAAATCATTCATAGGTACTCAATCCTTAACCAATGTAGCAACCTGGAAAACATAAAATTACCTCGATAATACACAGATTCATCGTCGGTTTAAAACTCAAATAGACAAGGACATTTTTATTCTGGGATTTTTTCTTTTATAATCGTCCAGCTAAATACTTAAAGGAGACATCATGGAAAAGCCAATCATTGAAAAGCCATTCATTTTACACATGCTAACCACCGCTAAAAATCTTAGTCCATTTGATGTCAATATGGCATTGGATGCGGGCTGGGTTTCCGCGTTACCTTATATCAATGTTGAACCCAGTGAAGTTCAAGGCCTAGTGCAGGATGCTATTTTTTCCCGCAGCCCCAAAAACTTAAAACGCACAGGGATATTCATTGGGGGTCGTGATACTAAGCAGGCGATGGACATGCTGAAAATGGCCAAGCGTTCGATGTTCCCCCCTTTTGAGGTTTCCGTCTTCGCTGACCCTAGCGGTGCGTTTACCACCGCAGCAGGCATGGTTGCCGCAGTAGAACGTGAATTAAAAACTAAATTCGACACTACGCTGGAAGGAAAAAATATTTTGGTTCTGGGTGGAACCGGGCCTGTCGGTCAGGTGGTCTCAGTGATTGCGGCTCAAGACGGAGCGCGTGTGAAGCTTATCGGCCGTCAACTGGATAAAGCTCAAGCTATTGCCGATATGTGCAACAATGAGTTTGGCGATGGTAAAATTGCTATTGAAGCCGGCGCAGACGCGGATAAAGCAGAATACATCAAAACAGCTGATGTGGTCTTTGCAACCGGTGCCGCAGGTATTGAGCTATTAAGTGCTGAACTTATCGCATCGGCTTCACAACTCAAAGTTGCTGCCGACGCAAATGCCGTACCACCAGCAGGTATCGCGGGTGTTGATGCCTTTCATAACGGCACACCCATTGAGGGCTCAAATAGTGGCGCAGTCGGCTTGGGCGCTATGGCAATTGGTAATATTAAATTCCAGACTCAAGTTCTCTTGTTGAAAAAAATGATCAGTACCGACAAGCCTGTTTACCTGCATTTTGAACATGCCTTTGAAACAGCAAGGGAGTATATTAAATCGAACTCTTGAGCCTGAACTTTCGAATTAACCTGCATAATAAAAAGGAACTCTAATGGCAAAACGTAGCATTCTTCATATGCTTGACCCGATGCCTAACAACAGTCCATTCGACATTAACATGGCACTGGATGCAGGGTTTGAGGTGCTTATCCCGTATAGTAACGTCAAGCTGGATAACGTTTATGGACTGACTCAAGATGCCACTTTCTCCCGCAGCCCATCAGGCGTTAAACGCACCGGAATTTTTATTGGCGGCCGCGATTTAGGTTTAGCCATGGACATGCTGAACACCAGTAAGCAAGCCATGGTTTCGCCTTTTGAAGTCTCGGTTTTTGCCGACCCCAGCGGCGCCTTCACCACGGCTGCGGCGTTGGTTACTTGTGCGGAAAAAAAACTGAAAACAAAACACGACAAAGAACTAAAAGGATGCTCAGTTGTGATTTTTGGCGGAACAGGCCCAGTAGGTATCGCTACGGGTATTATCGCTTCATTAGCCGGTGCCGATGTAACATTAACCGACCATTTATCAATTGATACGGCTTTGGATGTTTCTAAAGCATACAATCGCCGCTTTAATTGCACTCTTAAAGGAGCCCTGGCCAATTCTGATGCCGATAAAGCCCGACTGGTGGCCAATGCTGATATTGTCTTTTGTACCGCCAAAGCAGGTATTCAGGTTTTAAATGCGGGCGTACTAAAACAGGCAACACAACTGAAAGTGGCTGCCGATGTTAACGCAGTCCCACCTTGTGGCATAGAGGGCATCAAAAACGATGACTTTGGCGCGCCACTGATCCATGCAATCAATGCACAAGGCGCAGTGGGCATTGGTTCTTTAGCTGTTGGGAATGTTAAATTTCAACTCCAACATGAGTTATTAAAAGCGATGCTGGGACCCGAACAACCTTTATTTATTGACTTCAGATATGCATTTAGCAAAGCCAGAGCAATGCAATTTGGTCCTTGCGTAAACTAAAATGTTTCCGCAATTTAACGAGGGAAACTAAACTATTAAATCAATGCGTTATCAATATAACCAAATTTAATCGCCAGACGAATTAATTCAACATCATTTTTTACGTGCAGCTTGCCGTAAAGACGATAGCGATAAGTATTTACCGTCTTGTCACTCAAGTCCAGCATTTCGGACATTTCTTTGATGGTTTTTCCCTGAAGAATTAAGGTAACGACTTCTGCTTCTCGCTGGGAAAGTATTGAGAATGGCGATTCATTACTTCCAGGCAAGCCCTGAAAAGCCAAGTTATTGGCGACTTCAGAACACAAATAACGCTTACCCTCCATTACCTTCCGAATTGCATGAACCATCTCATCGACCGGTGAACCCTTAGAAATAAAACTTAAAACACCAATCTTGAGTAATTGATGGGGAATAGGGCCATCATTATGAACAGATACCGCAATAATCTTTACTTCCGCGTTCTCATGCAAGATTCTACGACAGGCTTCTACACCACCTATCCCAGGCATGTTTACATCCATCAACACAACATCTGGCGACAGTTCAATAACGGCATCAACAGCTTCTTCACCCGATTTAGCCACACCGATAACCGCAATATCTTCAACATCATTCAATAATGCTTCAATCCCGGTTCGAACAAGCTCATGATCATCAACAAGCAGAACACTAATCATAACTTTTTTTCATCCATTTAATCGGTTAATTATAAAACAGCTAGTTACATGCTTTTAAGGCCATTAATATACATTATATATCCGTATTGATACATAAGTAGATTTACCTGCATTGATGTAATATGATTTTACTACAACGTAAGCCATCACCATCCAGATAATCAACACGCCCTGATATTATTACAAAATGAAATTCAACAAATCATCTATAAAAATACTTCCAAAAAAAGTTAACTACTCAACAGCTTTAGGTATTTTGCTAAGTATCATTCTATTCATTTTCATTGTTTTATTTGCTGCAAATGATCCGCTTTCTTTTATCAACTTGACCGGACTTGTGATTGTCATTGGCGGTACGATTGCCGCTATCTTCTTAAGTTACCCCTTAAGGGACATTAAACACGGCTTGAAATCACTCAAACTTATTTTCTTTTATGAGAGCCTAAACCCCCAAAGAGAGGCTAATGAAATTATCGCAGTTGCTCAAATGTGGTTTAACAGGGACAAACTTGCAATAGAAAACATTATCGACAGCATCAACAACCCTTATCTAAAAACAGGCTTCCAGCTTGTCGTAGACAATACGCCGATAGAAGACATTTTGTCGTTACTCAAGTGGCGCATTGCCCGCCTGAGAGCCAAAGAAAAAGCCGAAGCCAGTATATTTTACACGCTGGCTGCTTATTCTCCCGCATTTGGCATGCTCGGTACCCTGATAGGCATGATCAACATGCTGCAAATCATTGAGCTTAAAGATATAGCGGGCATCAGTTACAACATGGGTATTGCCCTGATCACTACTTTTTACGGCCTGATTATGGCCAATCTTATCTTTAATCCTATTGCCATAAAACTGGAAAGACGCACCGAACAACGCATCATGATCATGAGTATGGTCATGGAAGGCATTACGCTGATCGCGGATCGTCGCAGTCCATCGTTTATACGAGAAACGCTCAAGTCATTCATTATGCACTATGACAATGAACTAAAAGACTAAAAAAATCTCGCCGGGATCGTCAACCCAGTCTACGTTACTCTCAACAAACCGACCAAGCACTGCAAAAATGAGTAAAGATCCATTTTCAAAATTACAGTCCTCCCTGTCTTTAGAGGATTTACTTGCCCAACCGAGCGCCCGCAACTCACAAAATTGGCTATTAACCTATCTGGATGTATTTGTGCTTATCGTCATGCTGGTAATCACATTGATTACTTTAAGTGAAATACACACAGAACAGCAAGCAGCCGCCAATAAGCCGCAAGCGACTAAACCTAAAAACGCGCCAGCCTGTCCTCCTGTTGTTGCGCCTATCGTCGCAACTTGCCCTCCTCCCGTTGCCGCTGAAAATAACCCCATACAACAAATCACACCCACCGCAAATAAAGCCGGGATCAGTCCTGATAACTCTAATACCAAAACAGATTCTAAGGAAAGCAACAACATTGTTCCCGCCCCTACCAATACGCCAGAAATTAAAAGTGCAGCGGAAACAGGAACAAATTCCATTCCCCAGCCAACTGAAACCCAACAGGCAGCTGCCAACAACTCGGCAGATGAAAGTAAATTGCAGCAACAGCTAACAAAAACAATTGACGAGTTCGGTCTTAATAAGGCCGTCAACATAAAAATCACCCAAGGCTATGCGCAGCTTGAGATTCAGGACAAAGTATTGTTTAAGTCTTCAGAGGCTGATCTAACGGCTTCTGGAGGAGCCTTGCTAAAACGACTTACCCCTTTATTAAAACAATCGGTCGGCCTGATTCTGATTGAAGGGCATACAGATAACATCCCCATTAAAACCGCCCAGTTTCCTTCTAACTGGGAACTAGGATCCTCCAGAGCCACCAGCGTTTTACACTTCCTGGTCTTGCAACAGCTAGACAGCAGCCGTTTGCGAGCCATCACTTACGCAGACACCATGCCCATTGCCGACAATTCAACACCGGAAGGAAGAGAGAAAAATAGGCGCGTTAATATTTTAATAAAATTCTCAGAACAATGAGCCTCGTTATTTCCTTGAAAAATCGAACACTCGCCCCAATCATTTAATCAGTTTGCGCCGGCGCTGTATCATAACGGCCTTAACAAACGCCTGATTTTTGCCTGTTTATCAGTCAAAAAGAAGGCGGTATCTTTATAATAAATAACCGGGGGAATTAATGACTGTTGGTGTTGATGATTTTAAAAAAGCTATGCAACTATGGGCCAGCGGCGTCACCGTTGTTACGACAAGCTCTGAAAAATTCGGCATTCAGGGCATGACAGTAACCGCATTTTCTAGCGTTTCAATTAATCCGCCTCAAGTATTGGTCTGCATTAACGAATCTGCCGATACCGGCACCGGAATTCAAGAAAGCCAATGCTTTGCTGTCAATCTTTTAAGTTCAACTCAACAAGACATTTCCAATCAATTTGCCGGTGGCAGCAGCCAACAACAACGCTTTGAGAACACACCCTGGACAGCAGGCATTACCGGCGCACCCATTTTGGATGACAGTCTCATGTCTCTGGAATGCAAAGTCATAGAAGAAATTCACGCCAGCACCCACTGGATTATAATCGGCGAAGTGCAAGACTGTGTGTGCCGCGAGGGAGAGCCTCTTTTATATTATCGAGGCGCTTACCAGCAACTTATGATTCAGTCCTAACCCGGAAAATTTGCTGTACAGCATCGTTCTATCAGCCTAAGTTTTGTAATAAACCCCTCTCGCCCAAAGATTTTATTAGGGTTACAGTGGAATTATCCTTGAACCTAGTTAAAATATTTTGCCCTGCTTATATCTTTAGTGCTATTATCTGCCTCAATTAAAGTTTGAGCCGGCTTTATTATGAAGCCGGGATTTGTAAAGCCAACAAAAATTGGCGATTTTTTAAGTAAGAGTGTGATATGTCAGAGCAAGTTGTAGGTACCGTTAAGTGGTTCAATGATGAAAAAGGTTTTGGATTTATTGAGCAAGAAGGTGGAAAAGATGTTTTTGTTCACCATAGTGCAATTAACGGCGCAGGCCGCAAGACCTTGAGAGAAGGCCAGAAAGTCACTATGGAAGTGACTCAAGGTCAAAAAGGTCCGCAAGCCGAGAATGTAACCCCAGCGTAACAAACTCACATACTTGACCCAAAACTCAACCGGGTTTTGGGTCAAGCTCGTATTTAGTCACCGTTAATGACCCACGACTAAATTCTGGAGAGTTTTTAAAAACTTTTCCGGCGAGAAATTTGTTTTATTTGAGCCCCCTCCTTAAGTACAGCATAATGCCCTAGCTGCATCTATCTGCTGCACACATCTGTGTAATTTGTTATGGTCAATCCTTAGCCCTGAGTGGTACATAGCGCCCTTTTCGGCGTCCAATCGTACTGGAAATCTTGATACCTGAAATGGATTGCCCGTTGGAATGCTTTAAAATAGTCCGGTCATCCTGGCATTCGTAAATGGTGCGCGATGCGCCCCATGCCAGGCTACGGTATCGCCGGTGGCAACGCAGCCGGGCAAATCGGGCACGTAGGCTGAGTAGTTATTTTCCGCTTTTCCGACAACGATTGCGTAACGCATGGGTTACTCCTTTAGTGCATAGGATGTACTGAACAAAGTGAAGCGTATCTTTCGCGATTGATGCGCTTCGTACCTCAGCACATCCTATGCACTGGTTTTCAAACCGCATCGCGTACCATTTTCAAATCTTACCCAATCCATAACAAAAAAGGTATGCGATGCATACCCT
>CAZAUB010000051.1:0-10384 GCA_964488195.1 uncultured Methylobacter sp.
TGACATTCCAGGAAATAATTTTCATGCGATGATTCCGTCTGATGCGTTTGAAGTTAAGTCTTCAATAGTGAAAATGCGGTCGGGCGTTATTTTAACCTTCTGCTTGTTAGCAGACCAGACGTTTCGGCTTGATTTTCAAGACGGCAATGTGATTTTGCAAGGCCTGATCCCTTCTCTTGTGTAGGTTGGCGGTGAGGTACGAACCCCAACATTTGATGCGCCGAATTGTTGGGCTTCCTTACGTCAGCACCAACCTACAAAAAGCCCAACATGCGGGATAGACAATGTGCAACGGTACACCGGCGAGGTGAGCGCGGGGGTGTCTGGGCATGCGCCTCAGTATAGCCGAATTAAACTGAGCCTGGCCCCTTTAGCCTGTGCTTGTATTTCCTTTTCTAATAACATGGATAAACTCATTCCACTCCCGCTCATCGCAAAATCTGGTGCAGAATTCCTCACATGTTTCGTTAGGAAATACTTGGTGCGCTAGCTTCTGCAGTTCGCCGATTAACTGGGTACCGCGCGCGATGTACTTATCACGGTCAGCAACACGCAGATCCATGTTCTCTAGGATCTTTCGCGTAGCTTTCATCATAAGAGAGCGAACCATAAGTAGGCTCTTGGCGTCTTCATCTAAATTTGCAACACTCGCAAGCTCGTCATACGCTCGACTGGTCGCTTCATAAGAGGCATGAACTACACCGTGCGGACCTGGAGTTTTGCCAAGATCAAGATCGTCGAGATTTTCGGTAATATCGTTGATATTTTCGGCAAGATAGTCGAGCAGAAGTGCGAGAGCAAATGCTGGAATCCCCTGTTTCGCGTGGCTGGTCTGCTGGTCTACTGGGCGTTCCGAAAGCCGCGTATTAACCGTCCCCATGAAGATATAGATGCGTTCTCGTGCATCTGGATCAGTCGTCGCGATGGAGCTAGCAGCCGCAAGGTCTTCATTCAGAATTCGCCCCAAAATATCGCTGGCTGCTATCGCCGCCGTGCGGCTTGGAATGCTCCACATAGTCCCCAAATATCCGCGGGCTCCGGATTCCATAAAGGCCGCTGCCATACTCAGCCAAGAGCGGCAGGAATTGTTAAAGATTAGAGGTGCTGAAACATAGTGAAACCACCTGCTTATTTCCCCTGAAGTAAATGGCACACCTCCTTCGAAGACCGTAGCGTTCCAGTCGCCATGCGTGTTTAAATGTATAAGGTCAATTGGAACTGGAACCGGTTGGCTTCCGATGAGATTAATCACCATCCATGAAGCCAATTCTCTAGCGGCCAGGAGAACTGCACAGTTTGCGTTTTTTAGTGCTCTTATTACTTCATCAGTTTCTCTGGTTTCCGAGAAATAGCCTGGATCATAGACTACCGTCAGTCTGTATTGTGTGGAGAATTCATTTATCTCAGGGAATGCTGTTAGCTCCCTGTACACGGGAAGCCCCCACTCTCCCATTACGTGACCAATGGCCTTCGAATGCCAGCCATGAACCAATCGATAGGGAAATCCGACAGTAAAAGCCGTCAGATCCCGCGATCCAACCTCGGCAATTACTTGAGACTTAATCTGCTTCGCTGCCAAATGCTCCAATTGAGAAATGAACGTGCGACGCGGCCCTTTACCGAGAAATCTATGTAATGCCTCGATTCCACTATTGAAATCAAGTCTCTTTGTTTGAATGGATATGAATTTATCCCCCAAATACTCTCGACTTTCTTCCAGACCTGCCTGCTGCTCTGGGGAAAGGCTTTTGATCTCCTCGACACGCCAAGGATGCCGATGAATCGTCCTGGCTTCCTTCTGTCGGTCAGTCTCCTCACGCTCATGTGCAACGATTGTATTGATGACTTCCGCTGCACTTGGTTGGTTCGAAATAATGAGTTTTGCCCTGTTGATGTGTGCATAGATCGCCGCGTGCAACATTTCGGCGCCCCCAGTGTCTTCTACGAGCACAGCTTGACTAGTGTCCGATGGGCCAAACGTGTCAATTTGCTCGAAACCTCTATCCGGAAATGGTGACGCAACGATGGGTCTGATCGAGGCGTGCTCTTCGAGCGACCTAACCATGCCCATCACAAAACCACGATGATCCTCTTCTAACACTTCAATTACTGGCACATCCGCGACGCGACGAGCAGCATCATTGGCCTGGGAAAAGAGGTCTAATAGAGATTTATAATGCCGAATATTTGAACGAGCACCGTGACGTATCGTGCCATTTGAGGCATCTGAATTTGAGTGGTTAAGAAAAATTAAGGTGTCGGGTGATTCCAATATGTTGCGAAGCTTATCGCTGTTCCAATGCATTTCCATCTCGCGAATCCCATTAATATAGTGCAGGTCCGGCTGAAATAAGCAAGCAACCAGATCGAAATCAAGGTCTTGAATTAATTGTGCATAATTCCTCAGGCGTCGTGTCCACGACATATACGGCATCAAGTTCAAGAGAACTCGCTGGCGAGCCACCATATTTTGAACGAGTTGTTTTGCATAATTTCTGCGCCTAGCGTTCGGTGACCCTTTTTGTGTCGCGAACCGCGTAAGCTGCGTACCGAGGGAGATAGAGGCAGAGTACTGTCGCTCTAGTTTGCGATAGTAGTCGTGCGGATACGGAGGGGGGTCTAGTATGAGCACAAGAGGGGGATTACCTGGAGAGAGGCAAGAACAAAGTATCGCGGCCTCACGTAGATGCTTATTCTGGCAAATAAGCAAGAGCTTGGGGCGAAATGTTGGACCCATCGAACCTAGAGGCGCTAAGACAGTGAGGCGTAGAGTTCTAAAGTCCTTCGACGAAGCTCAAGAAGAAACCTTTGGGGTGAGCGAATGGAGCTGCAGCTTTGGTTTTTGGCCGTGCGAGGCTGGAAGTTCTTTGGATACCCTTTGTAATCAATACCGGTGCAGATACACCCGCGTAGAACGCCGCCCAAGGAGTAGTTGCGGGGAGTATCAGCGCCACGATCCCACCCAGAAGCGCAAAAGCAAATGACGCTATCAAATAAAACTTCGACCACGAGAATTGCTCTGGGTGATGTCTAATATTGTAGAGCCGCAAGATTTCCGGAGCGCATGCCCCGATCATCCCCAAGCCAAAAGTTGTTAGATCACTTTCGATCATGGCTCCTCCCGTTAGAATTTTTTCGTATAAATCGGTGTCGGCTAATGCGGGCACTGAGTAACGTTACGTGTTCCCATCCGCCGTCGCATTTGCTCCCACAGAAGGATAGGAAATCCAATGCGCTTAATCGCCCATTTCGTCCGAATGTTACGCTTGGGGTGAACCGCTGTCAATCGATGAAAATCGAGTGATGGGAGAATAATGGAGTCACCCATTAACCTGGCGTTGTCAATAAGCCAAACAAATTCATCAAGCAAATACTGAATTATTTGTACGTTCCCTTCCATTAATGAGGATATCAACCCGCATAAGGCGGAACGCGACAGAGGTTCCGCCTTATGCGGGCTAAATGGAATTTGTTTCTGAGTTTGGCGTTCAATGAAAACTGCGAGAAAAAGTGACCGCGTGATTGACTCTTCCTCCCACTCCATATACCTTTCCCATTACTTTGAGCATTTTTTGTCAGGTAGCTTTCCATGTCCAACTCGCTTGCTCCCCCATCCGACGACGTTTTTCATCACTTTATATCTACGCCGCTGGACACGCTGCTGGCGGAACATCAGGCCGTAAATCCCGGAGACAAGGTTCTGGCCCTGTTTCACCGTTGCGCGGCAGAGGTTCCCGCCTACCGCCGGTTTCTGGAAGCACGGGGCGTAAATCCCGCAAGGATTAACTCTTTCCCGGCATTCCGGGAGTTGCCGCTGATGGGTAAGGCCGATTACATGCAGGCTTATCCGCTACCGGAGCGCTGCCTGGGCGGCAGTCTCAGAGGTTCCGACCGGGTGGCGGTGTCTTCCGGCTCCACGGGTCAGCCGACTTTCTGGCCGCGTTCTGTCACGCATGAACTGGATGTGGCATTGCGTTTCGAGCAGGTATTTTGCGACAGTTTCCGTGCCGATGAGCGCAGCACGCTGGCTGTTGTTTGCTTCGCTTTGGGGAACTGGGTGGGCGGCTTGTATACGACGTCCTGCTGCTGGCATCTGGCGCGTAAGGGTTATCCGCTGATGGTGGCGACGCCCGGCAACAATAAAGCGGAAATCTTCCGGGTGGTACGTGAGATGGCGCCCCATTTCGAGCAAACGGTGTTACTGGGTTATCCGCCTTTCGTCAAAGACGTAATCGATGCTGGCGCCGCCGAGGGTATCGACTGGGCAAGCCATAGTCCCAAACTGGTCTTTGCGGGCGAGGTGTTTAGCGAGGAATGGCGTAGCTTGATGGGACAGCGCATCGGTTCGGTGTCGCCCTACCATGATTCCGCTTCGCTATACGGCACGGCCGACGGCGGTGTGCTCGGCAACGAAACCCCCTTCAGTATCGCTATTCGCCGCTGGCTGGCCGACCATCCCGAGGCTGCCCGTAGCTTGTTTGGCGAATCACGGTTGCCGACGCTGGTGCAATACGATCCGGCCAGCCGGTTTTTTGAGATGCACGAAGGTACGCTGGTGGTGTCCGGGGAGAACAGTGTGCCTCTGGTGCGCTATCACATCGCCGACAAAGGCGGTGTGCTGGGCTTCGATGAGATGTGGAATTTTTTGAGGGAGCATGGTGTGCAGTCCCTCGGCGAGTTAGGGCTTAATAAGGATTTTCAGCCGCGCAACTTGCCGTTTGTCTATGTGTTCGGGCGGGCGGATTTCACCGTGTCTTATTACGGCGCCAATATTTATCCCGAGAACGTCACGGTCGGTCTGGAACAACCGGAAATCATGGCTAGTGTGACCGGCAAATTCGTGCTGGAAACACGGGAAACCGAAGACGGCGACAAGTATCTGCACATTGCCGTGGAGCTATTGCCGGGCATTGAGCCAAAGGTAGCGATGGCGTCAGTGATCTCCGCGTCCATTCGAGCGCAGTTATTACGTTTGAATAGCGAATTCGCCAACTACACCCCGGCGGAGCGGCAACTGCCACGGATTACCTTGTGTTCTTTTGCGGATGCTGAGTATTTCCCGGCGGGGGTGAAACATCGCTATACCCGTAGATGAGTTCATGAGGATGCGAGGGCTTACCGAATGTTGGCGGTGCATTCAGCCCCTACAAAAATCAATGGGAATAGCCCAGGCCAAACTCGATTGATTTAGTCAGCCCGCAGGTTTATAAAAGGCGGAATAAAGACCCGACCCTAGGGCTCGGACACCTTCGTGCATAATTTTAAGGCGCTCACCATGATGACCAGACTATTTTTTATCCCTGTCTTATTGGCATGTGCATTAACCGGTTGTGTACTGAACGGCCCGGCGCCAATAAAACAACAAGCGGATGCCGAACGGTTACAAAAGGCTTGTCTTGATGCTTTTACTGCCGCCGAACAGGCTGTGCTTGCAGCAGGGGTCATGGACACGGAAGCCGGGCGCATTGATGGTTATCCGCAGCTTCGGGTAAATCGCTTCCTGTCCAGTTTTCGGGATGAAGTGGATGGCGATGGCTATGCATTTTGGCTTAAACAACTCCAGGAACTAGCCAATAAAAGCTGGCGCGTTGAAATTAGAAATTTGCCGGAGCTATCGGGACAAAAGCTGCAAAGAACAGTTCAGGCTGTTTTATCCAGTCAGGCGACAACGATTGATGCCTTGCAAGATTGCAGCGACAAGCTGCTGCAGTTACCGCTTAAGAACAACAGCAGCCGGGATGTCCTGAAGAAGACGGCAACCGTTGCTGATAATTATCAAAGCTGGAAACGAGTTGTCGGCATTTATCCTTTAACAGCCTGGGCATTCAAAACAGGCATAGAACAATGGCATGAAAAAATCCTGGACACATACAGACTGCCGCTGCAGCAATTGCAGGCCTTAGGTCAATCGATACGCTATGAGCCATCACCAGGAACGGAATTGTCAGATAGCCTGCAAATTGCTGAAATAATAAAAAAGTCATCGAAAAATCCTTTAAAAATTCCATTGCCGACTGCCGAAGATCGACAGCATTTGTTTAACAGTTTTGCGCCACTATTTGAAATTGATGTCGCTGGCAATGACGACCGTATCGGCTATCCTGAATTACAGACA
The DNA here is from genome assembly GCA_964488195.1 of uncultured Methylobacter sp. GTDB lineage: Bacteria > Pseudomonadota > Gammaproteobacteria > Methylococcales > Methylomonadaceae > Methylobacter_A. The sequence goes on from CAZAUB010000051.1 coordinate 6,116, forward strand.
GAAGCCGCGCCCAGGATAAATACAAACAGACCGGCAGTTTTTCGGCATCTTTCGCATACCCGGCTGGGCGACAGGATTTTATTGCAGTTGAATTACACAATCTGGTTTCCGTCCCGACCTAAAAGTTCGGTTTTCGATTTGCTTGGAGGTCAACTGGACGGCATTACCTGGCGGGTTACGCTGTTACCGAATGGAAAACCCTGGATATTCGATACCATCCACAATTGCGGCTGTTATCATTTATTTTTCCCAAGCCAATATGCCGTCGCTATCAGGCAGGAAGCGGGATTTGATGAAAGCTACTTCGAGCCGCAGCAAGCGCTTGTCATCAAACAAGTCATGAAGCCAGTGCTGCGTATTGCCGCAACAACACACTATATTGAGCGCGTATATTTTGATTCAAGTCAAGCAGAACGGGTTATCCAGTATCAATGGGACGATGCGGATAATTTGCGATCCTTAGACTTAAATGATGGCAATCACCGAAGTTTATTCGGGCAAGACGGCATTGTTGCGAGTACTGAACGCAGTGAAAGGTATCTATTCTGGCCTATGGGTATCCTTGAGCCGGGAGCCATGCGCCAATGGGGTCATCACGCCACTGCCTTTGTCGGCCGCCGCCACTTTGATGATGCGCGTCTTTTTGAAAAAAATTATGAAATAAATTCTGATTTTTAGCTGGATGGCGCATATCGATTCCCGCCCGGTTTAAACGGCGCAATACGGTTCATGCCTCGGTCTCTATGCGCGGTCAATTGCTCCAATGAGCCTGCTTGTTATATTCATCCATCAGTTTTGTAAGCTTTCCTACAAACAAAATCCTACCAAACTCCAATAATTTCAACGCCATACAAAATGGCACAATGGTTGCTTTAGCTAAGATAAACAAAGCTATTGGTCAAGCCGATGAAATCAACTAAAGACATTGCCGCGCTACTGGACGAACCCGCCTGCGAGCATAACAAGAAGGAAAAGTCCGGTTGCGCCAAGCCCAAACCGGGCGCTTCTGCGGGCGGCTGCGCTTTCGACGGGGCGCAGATTGCGTTGCTGCCTATTGCGGATGTCGCGCATATCGTCCACGGGCCTATTGCCTGTGCGGGCAGTTCCTGGGACAACCGTGGCACTCGGTCTTCCGGTGCGGATTTATACCGCATCGGCATGACCACCGACCTGACCGAGCAGGACATTATTATGGGACGCGCGGAAAAGCGTTTGTTCCATGCGATTAAGCAGGCGATAGACAGTTACCATCCGCCTGCCGTATTTGTTTACAACACCTGCGTTCCGGCCTTGATCGGCGATGACATTAATGCGGTGTGCAAGTCCGCCCAGGAACGCTGGGGCGTTCCGGTCGTGCCGATTGATTGCGCCGGATTTTACGGCACCAAGAATCTGGGTAACCGCATTGCCGGTGATGCGATGGTTAATCATGTGATCGGCACCCGCGATCCTGACCCCTTACCTTTAACCGTTCAACGCGCGGAAATCATCATCCATGACGTTAACCTGATCGGCGAATACAACATTGCCGGTGAATTCTGGCATGTGCTGCCGCTGCTGGATGAACTGGGCTTGCGCGTGTTATGCACCTTGTCCGGCGATGCGCGGTTCCGTGAAGTGCAGACCATGCACAAGGCGGAAGTCAATATGATGGTCTGCTCCAAAGCCATGGTCAATGTCGCCCGCAAGTTACAGCAACAGTACGGAACACCGTGGTTTGAAGGCAGTTATTACGGCATTACCGACACCAGCCAGGCATTAAGGGATTTCGCCAAAGCGCTTAACGATGCGGATTTAATAGCACGCACCGAGGCGCTGATACTGCGCGAAGAAACCCGGATCAGGACAGAGCTGGAGCCGTGGAAAGCGCGCCTGAAAGGCAAGCGGGTGTTGTTGTTTACCGGCGGCGTAAAAAGCTGGTCGGTGATTTCCGCCTTACAGGATTTGGGCATGGTGGTGGTTGCGACCGGCACCAAGAAGTCCACCGAAGAGGACAAGGCCAGAATCCGCGAGCTGATGGGCGAAGACACGGTGATGATCGACGATGGCAGCCCCAGGGCGTTACTGAAAATCGTCCACGATTATAAGGCTGATATCCTGATCGCCGGTGGCCGTAACATGTATACGGCATTAAAAGCCAAAGTTCCGTTTTTGGATATTAACCAGGAACGCGAATTCGGTTATGAAGGTTATCAAGGCATGCTGGAGCTGGTACGCCAGCTGGCATTGACGATTGAAAGTCCGGTATGGGAGGCGGTTAGAGCGCCCGCACCGTGGAAAAAAATCCCCCCTAGCCCCCCTTTGCTAAAGGGGGGGATTTCTATCGAAGAGGTGAACAATGGCTGACATCCTGAAAAGAAACAAAGCGCTATCCGTCAACCCGCTGAAAGCCAGCCAGCCGATAGGCGGCTCCCTGGCGACATTGGGTTTTAATCGCGCGATGCCGATGCTGCACGGCTCGCAAGGCTGCACCGCTTTCGCCAAGGTGTTTTTTGTCCGCCACTTCCGTGAACCTATTCCGTTGCAAAGCACCGCAATGGATCAGGGCAGTTCGGTGATGGGCGCAGACGAAAATGTTGTTGAAGGCATTAAAACCATCGCTGAAAAATCCCGCCCTGCCCTGATTACCATTTTGACTACCGGCCTTGCGGAAACGCAAGGTACCGATGTGCACCGGAATGTCCGGGAATTCAGGGAAGCTAACCCGGAGTTTGCTGATATTGCTGTCGTCGCGGTCAACACCCCTGATTTTACCGGCAGTGTTGAAACGGGATTTGCACTGACTATCACCGAAATTATCCGTGCGTTAGTACCGGATGCCAAAGACGCAGGAACTTACCCCGGCAAACGCAAACGTCAGGTTAATGTATTAGTCAATTACATGCTGACACCTGGCGACCTGGAAGCTTTGCGGGATATTTTCGAGCAATTCCAGCTCAGGCCTGTTTTCGTACCCGATATTTCCGATTCGCTGGATGGCTGTCTGACCGATGAAGATTTCAGCCCGGTGACTATAGGCGGCACCCTAATATCAGAAATGGCGACGCTCGGCGATGCATTGGCGACGGTGGTTATCGGCCCATCGCTTAGCAACGCGGCAAAATTGCTGGCAGAAAAAACCGGCGTGCCGACCTATGCCATCGACCATCTGTACGGCTTGAAAGCCAATGATGCGCTGATGTGTGCTTTGGTTGAAATCAGCGGCCATGATGTGCCTGAACGCATAGAACGGCAGCGCTCGCAGTTACAGGATGCGATGCTGGACACGCATTTTATGCTCGGCCAATTACGTATTGCCATTGCCGCCGATGCGGATTTGCTTAATGCATTTGTCGATCAGGTTCAGGAAATGGGAGCGGAGGTCGTAGCCGCCGTAACCTCTTGCAACGTGCCGTTGTTGTCGAGGATTCCTGTCGCCAGCATCAAAATCGGCGACCTTGAAGATATGGAACTGATCGGCAAGGCCAACAAGGTTCAATTGGTTATCGGCAATTCCCATGCAGTCGATACCGCCGAGCGACTGGGCACGCCTATTTTGAGAGCCGGATTTCCGTTATACGACATTATCGGCGGCTACCAGAAAACCTGGATCGGCTATCGCGGCTCCCGGCAAACGCTGTTTGATTTGGCCAACCTGGTCATCAATTATTCGCATGAAGAAATCCCGGTCTACCGCTCGGTGTACGGACAAAAACCCGCCAGCGAATTAACAGAGCTTAATTCAAGTAAAGCGCTGTCATGTCATTAACAAGACGCATGCATATAGTGCAAGGCACTGACGAGAACAAATCTATGGAAACTGCATTAAAAATAGCCTTTGCCACCACCGACATGGAAACGGTAAACCAGCATTTCGGCTCAGCCAAGTCCTTCGCCATTTATGCGGTGGATATGGAAAACACGCAATTGCTGGAGGCCGCCCAGTTTGGCGAACTCAAGCAGGACGGTGACGAAAACAAGCTGTCGGTCAAGATTGAGTTACTGAATGGTTGCGCGGCGGTGTATTGCCAAGCCATCGGCGGCTCGGCCATTAACCAGCTGATCGCCAAAAACATACAGCCGGTCAAGGTGCATGAAGGCGGCAAGATTAAAGACCTGATAGTTGACCTGCAAAATGAAATGAAGGCCGGGCCATCCAGTTGGTTGGCAAAAGCCATTAATCAGCATAAATCTCCCGACCCTCAGCGTTTTAACAAGATGGAAGATGAGGGTTGGGATGAATGATGTTTTTACGCGTCCCGTATACGCAAAGCGTTGGTCGTGACTCGC
>CAZAUB010000052.1:0-10298 GCA_964488195.1 uncultured Methylobacter sp.
GATACGTGGAGCGTATCGGTTTTGGGCCGAAGCGCAAATGCGAGACGGTAATCGCACCGGATTTTTTCGAGTCGTAAACGAAATAACCCTGAGCGTGCAAATCGGTGGCTTCGCCGATTATTTTAATAGTATTTTTATTGGCGCTGACCGTACCGTCGCTGCCCAAGCCGTAAAACATGGCCTGAAACGTGTCGGCCTGCGCGTCGGTGCGATAACTTGCATCCCAATCCAGGCTGGTGTGCGTAACATCATCGTTTATGCCGATTGTGAAATTATTTTTCGGGTGCGCTTGTTTCAATTCGTCGAAAACCGCCTTGATCATGCCCGGCGTGAATTCCTTGGAAGAAAGACCGTAACGGCCACCAACCACTTTCGGCAGCACCGAAAATTTAGCCGCGCCGCCGATAAAATCCTGAGCGAGCGCGCCCAGCACATCCTTATACAGCGGTTCGCCATCCGATCCCGGCTCTTTGGTGCGATCCAGCACCGCGATTTTGCGACAGGTGGTAGGTAGCGCCGCTAACAGGCTGGACGCATCGAAGGGCCGGTATAAGCGCACTTTAAGCAGGCCAACCGATTCGTCCTGACGATTAAGATAATCGAGCGTCTCCGCTACGGCCTCCGCACCCGATCCCATCATCACAATAACGCGCTCGGCCTCGGGTAAACCCACGTATTCAAACAGGTGATAACTGCGACCGGTCAGCTTGGCAAATCCGTCCATTGCACGCTGCACGATCCCCGGCATCGCCTGGTAATAAGCATTGACCGATTCCCTGGCCTGGAAATACACATCGGGATTCTGGGCCGTGCCGCGCAGCATCGGCTTATCGGGTGTTAAGGCCCGGCTTCGATGAGCGGTAACCCACTCTTGGTTAATCATTGCCCACATGACATCGTCATCAAACGTAGTGATTTTGGCGACTTCATGCGAGGTTCTGAATCCGTCGAAAAAATGCATCAGCGGAATGCGACTTTCAAGGGCTGCGGCATGAGCAATCAGCGCAAAATCCATGACTTCCTGCGGTGAATTGGAACACAGCATGCCGAAGCCGGTCATCCGCGCCGACATCACATCGCTATGGTCGCCGAAAATCGACAAGCCCTGGCAAGCCAGCGAACGGGCGGCGATATGGAACACCGTCGGCGTCAGTTCCCCGGCGATTTTGTACATATTGGGCAGCATCAGCAGCAAGCCTTGAGAGGCGGTAAACGTGGTCGCCATCGATCCGGCCTGCAATGCGCCGTGGATGGCTCCGGCAGCTCCCGCCTCGCTTTGCATCTCGGTAACCTGCGGCACCGTCCCCCATAAATTGACCTGCCCGCGGGACGACCATTCATCGGCCCATTCGCCCATAGTGGACGACGGTGTTATCGGGTAAATCGCGATAACTTCGTTGAGTTTATGCGCCACCGTCGCGGCAGCCTGATTTCCATCGATGGTAAGTGTTTGCTGATTTTTCATTAAGCACCCTCGCGATAAACAAAAGAAGTGTAGCAATCTGATCTGTTCAATAGATAAATCATGTATTGGCAGGTAGTTATGAAATGTGGGTTTTGACAACCCGGCGACGCTACCTGAGCCAGCGCTTCCAGTGTATTTAATCCGTCCATTTTTAAAATAGTAACAGCGACAAAATAATCTGAATAGCTATATTTCATACGAGGGTCGAAATGAACATCCCATGTAAAGTATACGGTATCGTGGACTCCTTTTTCCTGCACTCTCGTACGCGACTCTGCACCAAACAAGACGTTGACCCCTTACAGTAATGTTTTACCTACCCTATTGATGACAATGCTGTTTATATGCACATTACAAGACCGCCTGCTGTTTACCCGCATATGTTTATAATGTTCAGCCTAGACCTAACAGGCTTTAACGCGAACTTCAACTTAAAAAGCCACAAACTAAATTCATCCCGACCCGTACAAAATACTTTTGTATTTTCTCTAGCATTGTTAGTAATATTACATACCACGGGTATCGAAACTTTCCAAACCAGCATTGAGGAATAATCATGACCACCATAGCAGACCCCATAATCGGTAGTTGGTACAAGGATGTAGAAAACAACCTGAAATTTAAAGTCGTCGCCATCGAAGAAAGCGATGATGCCATCGAAGTACAATACTTTAACGGCGATATTGGCGAATACGATCATGACAGTTGGTATAACTCAACTTTCGATTATATCGAGGATCCTGAAGACTGGAGCGCGCCTTTTGACGACATTGAATCCGATGATCTGGGTTATACCGACACCGACGAACACAAGCCCAATCCTGAAGACATGGACATCGAAGATTACCTGGATTAATTAGGAAAACACCACATGAAAATGAGTCCTCAGGAATTTCTGGACTGGAAAACAAAACGCATTACCCTGCTGGCAATGTCCGGCGCGGGTAAAACCACGCTGGCTAATAAGTTACCCAAAGCCAAGTGGTTCCACTATTCCGGCGATTACCGGATAGGCACAAAATATCTGGAAGAGCCTATCCTGGACAATATCAAGCGCCAGGCCATGCGTGTCCCGTTTCTGCGTGAGTTGCTGCTGTCCGACTCCATCCATATCAGCAATAAAATAACCGTCGACAATCTGGCCCCGGTTTCCAGCTTTCTCGGCAAGCTCGGCAATCCCGATTTGGGCGGTCTGTCTTTGCAGGAATTCAAGCGTCGGCAAAAACTGCATCATCAGGCTGAGTGTGCCGCGATGAACGATGTGCCGGATTTTATTGATAAAGCGGTAGATATTTATGGCTACAAGCATTTTGTCAATGATGCGGGCGGCAGCGTTTGCGAGCTGGACAGCCCCGAAGTGCTGGAAACGCTGGCACGGAACACGCTGATTGTTTACATCAAAATACCCCCGGCGTTGGAGCAAACCATTATTGAACGCGCCAAATCCGATCCCAAGCCGCTTTATTATCGGGAAGCGTTTCTTGATGAAAAACTCGCTGAGTTCATGCTGCTTAAAAATTACGCTTCCACTGATGTGATGCCGCCGGATGATTTTGTCTCCTGGGTTTTTCCCGAATTATTTAAGTCCCGGCTACCCCGATACCAGGCTATCGCCGATCAATACGGCTATACTGTCGATGCGAATGATGTTGCCACCGTTAAAAGCGAGGATGACTTTATCCGGCTTATCGCCGATGCGCTGGGTTCCCAGCAATGATATGAACGGAGTCCGGTTATGCCTTTAGTCGCTCATACTGATTTACCCACCTTTCAGCGCCTTCGTGAAGAAGGGGAGGAAATATTAGACCCTGAACGCGCCAGCAATCAGGATATACGGGAAATGCATATCGGCCTGCTCAATATGATGCCGGATGCGGCTCTGGAAGCGACAGAAAGACAGTTTTTCCGGCTGGTGGGGGCGTGTAATCAAATTGTTCAATTTCATGTGCATCCCTTTACCATCGATGGACTAAAAAGAAGCCCGGAAGCGCAAGCCCATATCGCAAAATATTACGAAACCTTTGATACAATCAAACGGGACGGCCTGGATGCGCTGATCATCAGCGGCGCTAACGTCACTCATCCCCGATTACCCGAAGAAGACTTCTGGCAACCGTTGAACGAGGTTTTTTTCTGGGCCAAGGAAAATGTCACCTCAATACTGTGTTCGTGCCTTGCGACCCATGCCCTTCTTCAATACTGTTACGGCATCGAGCGCACCCGTTTACCGGCCAAACGCTGGGGAGTGTTTTCGCACAAATTAACCAACCGCACTCATCCATTGGTCGCAGAAATCAACACCCGTTTTGATGTCCCTCACTCCCGTTTTAATGAAATATTCCAAAGCGATATGGAGCAACACGGACTCAAAGTCCTGGTAGCCAGCAAAGAAGCAGGCGTGCATCTTGCCGTCAGCCCGGATGGTTTTCGCATCGTGTTTTTTCAGGGACATCCTGAATATGATGACGTTAGCCTATTGAAAGAATACAAACGTGAAGTTCTGCGCTTTTATCGCGCCGAAATAAACGACTACCCGCCGTTCCCGGAAAATTATTTTAATGATGTCGTGCAGCCGATTTTAGTCGATTATGAACAGCAGGTCAGATCAGCCAGACTGAACGGGCAAAGGCTGGCGGAATTTCCGGAAGATCTGATTCTTGAGCATATTGACAACACCTGGAGCGACACGGGAAAAGCGGTATTCAACAACTGGTTGGGGAAAATATATCAACTGACCCATCAGGAGCGAGGCCTGCCTTTTATGGATGGCATAGACCCGAACAATCCGTTAGGTCTATAGATGCATAAGGAATTTTTGCAGCAAGCCATTGATCTGGCCGTAGAAAATGCCAGGTCAGGACAGGGCGGCCCTTATGGGGCGATTATCGTAAAAGATAACCAGCTGATTGCCGCCAGCGGCAACAAGGTCACCAGCACTATTGACCCCACCGCCCATGCAGAAGTAATGGCGATACGCTTGGCCTGTAAAAAGCTAAATGACTTCCAGTTGCAGGGCTGCATACTCTACTCCAGCTGTGAACCCTGCCCTATGTGCTTAGGAGCAATCTATTGGGCGAGGCTGGCAAAAGTCTATTTTGCCTGTAGTCGGCATGATGCCGCTGCCGCCAACTTTGACGACAGCTTCATTTACGATGAGATTTCTGTTTTGCCGCATGAACGTAGTATCGCCATGCTGCATTTAAATCTGCCGAATGCGATGCAACCGTTTAACATCTGGGCTGAAAAGAGCGACAAGGTGCTTTATTAGAAAACAGGCAAAAGGCTAAGGGCGAAAGGCGAAAAAACCTCGGCAACTGCTCCTGCGTTGCTCTACCTCCTGCATAACCCACAGGGATGTGGGGAATGCAGATTTTGCAGGGAGCAAAAATCTGTCCATGCAGTCGTAAGCTTCAACACGGTCGCCCTTTGCCTTTAGCCTTTAGCCTTTAGCCTTTCACCTCTGTCATTTATCAGCGACTTTAATCAACCATCCATTTTTATCATAGCAACCTAAGTCTGCTTTGGCCGTGACATTGATCCTGACATATTGGCCATTGAAAGCCGCGGGCAACTTTGCCTTAATCCGGTGAAAGCTGCTGTTGCTTTCAACGGTATACTCAAGATTTTGGTTTTTAGCGGTCAATTTGATCGTGTCTGCCTTGGCCCAGGGCGAGACCATAAAGGAAAGCGTTGATTCAGGCGGAACCTCGGTTTTTTCGGGTTCTTGATAAATAGGAAGATTGAAGTCTCTAAATTGGGGCTTTTTGCAAATCTCATCAGTCTTGCCGGGATCATAGGCGAAAACCGTGCCGGTAAATAATACCGCTGCAATAGACAGTATAGGGCTAAACATTTTTGTTACTTTCATATCCACTCCTCAATAAAGACCTTGTGTTGCTATGGGTCGTTTGGATGGTTCCATTGCTTTTTAACAGCCGAACCAGGTTAATTATTTTTCAACTTGCCGCAACATTCACACAAACGCTGCGGTAACACCGAATAGATAAAATCCACACACATTCATATCCTTCAGACAAAACCGATGTTGTCTTGTACAATATCGGAAATTTAAATTTTAGCAAGAGAACACCACATTGAGCGAACAAAATCAAGAAGGCTTGAATTATAAAGGCGCCGGCGTTGATATTGAGGCCGGTAATGCATTAGTTGAACGCATCAAGCCGATTGCCGCCAGAACACGAACGGCTGGCGTTATGGCCGGTCTGGGCGGTTTCGGTTCCCTATTTGAACTGCCGCTGGATCGTTATCAGCATCCGGTTCTGGTTTCCGGTACCGATGGCGTTGGTACCAAACTAAAACTGGCCAATGAATTGGATATTCATGACACCATCGGTATTGACCTGGTTGCGATGTGCGTCAATGATATTATCGTTCAGGGCGCAGAGCCTTTGTTTTTCCTTGATTACTTTGCAACCGGAAAGCTGGATGTCGATACCGCCGCATCGGTCATAGACGGCATAGCTAAAGGCTGTGAACTGGCAGGTGCGGCGCTGGTCGGCGGCGAAACCGCAGAAATGCCGGGCATGTATGCGGACGGCGAGTATGATCTGGCGGGATTTTGCGTCGGCATAGTGGAAAAAAGCAAAGTACTCGATGGCGGCAAAGTTAAAGTCGGCGACAAGCTGATAGGCATCGCATCATCCGGCCCGCATTCTAACGGCTATTCGTTAATCCGGAAAATCATTAGCCACAGCAATGTCGCACTCACCGATTCTTTCAATGGCAAAGCTTCCGCTCCTGCTAACGCCCCTTACCTACATCCTGTAGGCAAAACCCTGGGCGCAGCCTTGCTGGAACCGACCCGGATCTACGTTAAATCGTTGTTGGTACTGCTGGATAAAGTGCCGGTGCATGCGCTGGCGCATATCACCGGCGGCGGCTTGACCGAGAATCTGCCGCGGGTACTGCCGTTTGGCTCCAAGGCTAATATCGACCTTGCTTCCTGGGAGTTTCCCGACATTTTCAAGTGGCTGCAGGAAAAGGGCAATGTATCTCTGCCGGACATGCTGACCACCTTTAATTGCGGCATCGGCATGATAGTTTGTGTTGCCGCCGAAGATGAGCGGGCGACGCTTCAAACACTTACCCAATTGGGCGAAACGGCTTTTACTATCGGCGAACTGGTTGAGTCTGAAGGCAAGCCGGAAGTTAATTATCTGACGTAGGCCGGAATAAGGCCACCCAAGCGTAGCGCGAGGTGGCGTTTCCGGCGAATTCGGGTGATGTGTTGCCGGAAACGCCCGTTTTTGCTTTCGCTCAAACAGGCTTATTCCGGCCTACACTGGTTTTGACGTGCTACACAATCCCTGCTCCCGTAACAGCTCAACAAACGCTTCCGCAGGCACCGGCGGGCTTGTAATATAGCCTTGATACAAATCGCAATTTTTCTCCCGCAAGAAAGCTAGTTGCTCTGGCGTTTCCACGCCTTCGGCCAGGACTTTAAAGCCAAGAATATGCCCCATCGCAATAATAGTGGCGGCAATTTCCATATTGTCTTGCAAATGGGGAATATCATCGATAAAACTTTTATCGATTTTCAGCACATCCAGCGGAAAGTGCTTCAGATAAGCCAGCGACGAAAACCCGGTACCGAAATCGTCAATGGCAAGACGGACGCCCTGAGCACGTAGCGTATTCAGAAGTTCCATCGCATTGTTCTGGTTCTCCAACAATCCGCTCTCAGTCATTTCCAATTCCAGGTTCTTAGGCGGAAATCCTGTTTCACTTAAGCAAGTAGCAACCAAGGCGCTAATATTACCGCGACGGAACTGCTGGGGGGAAACATTGACTGCCAAGGTTAACGGCGGCAAACCCGCATCCAGCCACTGACGGCCTTGCCGACAGGTTTCTCGCAGCACCCATGCGCCAATTTCCAAAATCAGCCCCGTTTCCTCGGCGATGGGGATAAAACCTAACGGAGGAATCATGCCTTCTACCGGGTCTTGCCAGCATACCAATGCCTCCGCGCCGACTATGAGTCCACTGGCAATATCCACCTGCGGCTGGTAGAAAACGCGCAGTTCCTCTTGCTCGATCGCCCGACGCAGCCGCGTTTCCAATGCAATGCGTTCACGGGCTGCGAGCGTCTGGTCTTCAGAAAAATAGGCATAGCAGCCGCGCCCTTGATCCTTGGCTTGATACAGCGCGGTATCGGCGTGATCCATCAGCACTTCATAGCTGGGGCCGTGTTCTGGATACAGACTGATACCGATGCTGACGCCAATCTGCACATCGTTACTTTGGGCTAGTTGAAAAGGTTTGCTTAAAACGACGATGATTTCTGCAGCCACCCGTGCGGCATCTTCTGTATGTCCAATATCTTCCAACAATACAACAAATTCATCGCCACCCAGACGCGCCACTATGTCCACGTCACGCAACCTTGCCGAGATGCGTGCAGCGACCTGCTGCAGCAACTCGTCGCCTGCCAAATGCCCCAAACTGTCGTTGACCGCTTTAAAGCGATCCAGGTCGAGCATCAGTAATGCCAGTCGCTTGCCATCACGTCGTTCTACTTCGATGCTGTGTTTCAATCGCTCCAGCAGTAAGCGACGATTAGGCAGTTTGGTGAGCGGATCATAAAAGGCCAGTTGTTTGATCTCCTCCTCGGCGGCCTTGCGTGAAGTAATATCGGAGAAGGATCCAACATAATTATTGACCTGTTCGCTTTGTTCATCGGGCTCCTTCACCGCCGTGATAATAAGCCATTCAGGGTACACCTCGCCGTTTTTGCGTCGATTCCAGATTTCACCCTGCCATGCGTCCGTATGATTGATGCTCTCCCACATTGCGGTATAAAAATCCCTGTCATGCCGTCCCGAACTGAGCAAATTTGGGGTTTTACCGATAACTTCTTTGGCGCTGTAACCGGTGATCCGAGTAAATGCCTGATTGACTTTGAGGATGACTTTGTTCGCGTCGGTGACCAGCATGGCATCTTGCAATTCAAAGGCGGTGGCGGCGATGCGAAGGTCTACCTCATTCTGCTTTTGCTGGGTGATGTCGGTAATGAAGCCGTGCCAAAGCACGGAACCGTCCGCCTGCCGCTGTGGCAGCGCATTGCCGAACAACCAACATACGGGAGCATCATCAAACTTCAGGCGATATTCCTGATGCCATGGCGTTAAGTTCTGTGCCGATGCCCTAAAGGAAGCCATGAAGTTTTCCCGATCATCAGGGTGCAAGGCGGCAAGTATCTTGGTTGCATCTTCGCTGACTTCCTCCGGGCTAACCCGATAGATAGTGCGAATGGCCTCATTGGCGTAAGGAATGCGGGAACTGCCATCGGGAAATAGCTGAAACTGGAAGACCAGCCCCGGCACCTGACTGGCAATTTTTTGGAGACGATCCAGAGCATCCTGGCTGGTCTGCTCGGCCTTCTGACGTTCAATCACCTCTTTTGCCAGCTGCATGGTGCGTGAAGAGAGTGCATCGTACATGGAGAGCATGGTTTCGATCAGCACCTTCATCGCCCCGCTCATTTCATGGTCGGCTTGCGCCTTAGCCTGATCTAACGGTATGCCTGATTGCACCGCCAACACCACCTTGGCCATACGCATGTCGGTATCCAGAATATGAAAGGCCAGCCATTGGGTCAGAAAGGTGAGAATTTCCTCAATCACCTGATCCAACGGCCTGATGGTTTTTCCGCCCATTATTCTGTTTACGGTAGCCAGAAACCGCCTATGATCCTCTTTATGCTTTGTTTCCCAGGCATCTTCAGGAAAAAACTTATGCCACACGCTTTCTTCCGCCTGAAAATGGTAAATAGCATATTCCGCCAGATCATTGAAAACATTATTCAAGGTGGGTACGTCGGATTGATAAGCCAGGTGACCGGCCAGCACATTTAACAGCTCGACCAGCTTTTGGTGCTGCTCATCAATCAGTGGGACGCCAACCTCAAAATTTTTATTCCATGGAAAAACTTCAACTGAATACATAATGCTCTCGTCCAACCTAAAGATTTGGTTGGGTATTGTGATAATAATCAGAAATACTATACGCCTATGTAAGCTTTAACTGATATGGTTTATGAAGTCACTTTAGATTGAATAAATGGATCAAGCGCTTCTGTAAAGATTATCAGTATAGCTTTGTTTTCTGACGCGATTAAGTTTAGTGATAAAATGAAAAATATACGTAATAAAATCGTGCGATAACAAAAACTGAACGCTGAAAACCAACTCAATAATCACAAAGGTTCGAAACCATGAACACCCATCCAGTCGAAGCAGCATCTTCTACCGACATCTTTTCCTCGACCTTTTTGATTGGCAATGTTGGCGCGCCGTTTGTCATCGGACTGGCGGTCGGTTATTTCGCCAAAAAAATGTGGCGCACGGCTTTATTTCTGGGGGGCGCGGCCATCGTGCTGCTGTTTGTTGCTGAATATTACGGCATCGTCGATATCACCGATGAAAAGCTGCAACATGCCGCCACTGCCGCGACGGAAGCGGCAAAAAGCTCCGGCGGTTTTCTGGTTGATCGTCTGACCAGCATTACCACCAAGGGCGTCAGCGGAGTCGGCGGTTTTTTTGTCGGGTTCAAGTTGGGCTAGTTTTGTTGTAAATATGATCACACCCACCACACTCTTTAAATGCTTGTCCGACGAGACCCGCTTGCGCTGCGTGGTTTTGCTGCATAAAGAAGGCAGGCTCTGCGTTTGCGAGTTAACTCATGCGCTGGATTTATTACAGCCCAAAATCTCACGTCACCTCGCGCAATTGCGACAGAGCAATCTTCTATTGGACAGCCGCGAAGGGCAATGGGTGTATTATCAAATCAACCCTGAATTACCGGCCTGGGCATT
>CAZAUB010000053.1:0-10263 GCA_964488195.1 uncultured Methylobacter sp.
TGCCGGAGGAATATTCATGGTATTGGCCGTCGCAACAAACATCACATCAGACAAATCAAAGTCTACTTCCAGATAATGATCTGAAAAAGTATGATTCTGCTCAGGATCCAGCACTTCTAACAAAGCCGATGCCGGGTCTCCTCGAAAATCAGCTGCCATTTTGTCAATCTCATCGAGTAAAAACATTGGATTTCGTGTTTTCACTTTAGCCAGATTCTGCAAAATCTTACCCGGCATAGATCCTATATAAGTTCGACGATGTCCGCGAATTTCAGCCTCATCACGCACCCCCCCCAAGGCCATACGCACATATTTGCGATTGGTTGCCCTGGCAATTGACTCGCCCAGCGAGGTTTTACCTACGCCTGGAGGTCCCACCAAGCACAAAATCGGCCCTTTGAGCTGCTTCACCCGTTGCTGAACGGCAAGATATTCAAGAATGCGTTCTTTAACCTTATCTAAACCATAATGTTCGGCTTCCAAAACCTGTTCAGCGACCTTTAAATCATGCCGTACTTTGGTTTTCTTCTTCCAGGGCACATTGACCATCCAGTCAATATAATTGCGTACCACAGTTGCCTCCGCAGACATTGTGGGCATCTGTTTAAGCTTGTTAAGCTCTGCATCCGCTTTTGTTTTAGCTTCCTTTGACATACCGGCGCTTTCAATTTTCTTCGCCAGCTCTTCAATTTCATTGGGTACATCATCCATATCCCCCAGTTCTTTTTGAATCGCTTTCATCTGTTCATTCAGATAGTATTCCCTTTGATTCTTCTCCATTTGCTGCTTAACGCGCACCCGGATTCTTTTCTCCATTTCCAGAAGGTCAACCTCCCCTTCCATTAAGGTCATTAAATCTTCAAGGCGCTTTTCAATATCTGCCGTTTCAAGAATAGCTTGCTTTTCATTAACCTTTAACGTCATATGAGCCGCCATGGTATCGGCAAGTCGGCTGGGGTCATCAATGCCCGACAGCGAATTCAAGACTTCCGGCGGAATCTTATTATTCAGCTTAACATATTGATCAAACGAATTAATGACCGTCCGCTGCAATACATCCTGCTCTTGCTCGGTTAGTTTCAAGACATCGTAAATTTCCGTCACCATTGCAGAAAAATAGTCTTCTGTTTCCTTATAGTGCAATACCTTGCTGCGCTGAATACCTTCAACCAGAACCTTGACTGTTCCATCCGGCAATTTGAGCATCTGCAGGATATTAGCCAGGGTACCCACCTCATAAAGATCAGCAATATCCGGCTCATCAACCTCCGCTTCTTTTTGCGCGACCAATAAAATCTGTTTATTGTCCTTCATCGCAGCATCCAAAGCATCAATCGACCTTTCTCTGCCGACAAACAAGGGAATAACCATGTGCGGATAAACGACTACATCTCTGAGCGGCAAAACCGGAATCAGTACATTTATTTGTTGTAACTCTGTCATTTTATGCGTTTCCATAAATGGAGCCTTATACCAAGTTTTCTTAGAAAGAAAAATTATGGGGACGTTAATTAAAATAGCAAGGATGCCGACTCGAAAGAATGTCTTTGATTATCTACAGCACAAAAAAAGGGAGCTTTAAAAAATAAAGCTCCCTTTTTATCATCCATGAATACGTTTTAAGATTCAGCGGAGGCCTTTTTCTTTTCGGTTTCGTAAACCAGAATAGGCTCTGACTCACCTAAAATAACACCACCATCAACAACCACTTTGCAGATATTATCCGCAGACGGCAGCTCATACATAGTGTTCAGTAGGACATTTTCAACAATTGTCCTGAGCCCTCTCGCGCCTGTTTTTCTTTCCATCGCTTTACGCGCAATCGCAATTAGAGAATCATCCCGAAATTCCAGCTCAGCACCTTCCATCTCAAATAAATGCTTATATTGTTTGATCAGTGCATTTTTAGGCTCGGTCAATATCTGCACCAAAGCATTCTCATCCAACTCTTCCAAGGTAGCAACAACCGGAAGACGACCCACAAATTCAGGAATCAAGCCGTATTTAATCAGGTCTTCCGCTTCGACTTCAGCAAATAGCTGCCCGATATTTTTAGATTCGTCTTTGGTTTTTATATCGGCCGAAAATCCTATCCCGCCTTTCTCAGAGCGGTCTTTAATGACCTTATCCAAGCCGGCAAAAGCACCTCCGACTATAAACAGGATGTTAGCTGTATTAACCTGCAAGAACTCCTGTTGAGGGTGCTTGCGTCCACCTTGAGGCGGAACCGAAGCAATAGTCCCTTCAATCAACTTCAACAGTGCCTGCTGAACACCTTCACCTGAAACATCACGGGTAATTGACGGATTATCGGATTTTCTGGAAATTTTATCGATTTCATCGATATAAACGATACCGGTTTCAGCCTTCTCTACATCATAATCACATTTTTGCAGAATCTTCTGAATGATATTTTCTACGTCTTCCCCCACATAACCGGCTTCTGTCAGCGTAGTTGCATCGGCGATAGTAAACGGCACATCCAGTAAACGGGCCAAGGTCTCAGCCAGCAAGGTTTTTCCTGAACCGGTAGGCCCAATCAATAAAATATTACTTTTTGCTAATTCAACCGTATCTTTTTTAGACTTACTGCGCAGGCGTTTATAGTGATTATAAACAGCCACCGCCAAAATCTTTTTCGCATTTTCCTGCCCGATAACATAGCCATCAAGCTCTTCTTTTATCTCTTTCGGCTTGGGCAGCTCGCCGCCACTAAAAGAAGATGAATCATCCTGCAATTCGTCTTTTATAATATCATTACAAAGATCTACACATTCATCACAGACATAAACTGACGGCCCTGCAATAAGCTTTCTGACCTCATGCTGACTTTTACCGCAAAAAGAACAATAAAGCAGTTTATCGTCATCTTTGCTGTTTTTGTCATTACTCATAAATTGGGCTCCCGCAAACATCCAGAGTTGATGTTTTTATTTTCGATAAGGCAAAGAATAGATCGAAATACAAAAAAATACCAACCGTTATTTATTAGCAACAATTGCTCGGTTCGACAACACTTGATCAATCAAACCATAGCTAACAGCATCATTTGCACTTAAGAAGTTATCTCTATCCGTGTCTTGTTGAACCTTTTCTATCGGTTGACCTGTATGATCAGAAAGAATTTTATTCAGTTTTTCCCTGATGGACAGAATTTCTCTGGCATGAATATCGATATCCGAAGCCTGCCCCTGAAAACCGCCTAATGGCTGATGAATCATCATTCTGGAGTGAGGCAAACAAAAACGTTTGCCTTTTGCTCCGCCCGTCAGCAGCAATGCCCCCATACTGGCAGCCTGACCAATACACAGGGTGCTGACATCGGGCTTAATAAACTGCATGGTGTCATAAATTGACATACCCGCAGTCACCGAGCCACCCGGAGAATTGATATATAAATGGATGTCTTTATCAGGATTTTCCGACTCCAAAAAAAGCAACTGGGCAACAACCAGATTAGCCATGTAATCTTCAACCTGCCCCACCAAAAAGATTACCCGTTCCTTTAATAATCTTGAATAAATATCGAAAGAACGCTCGCCTCGAGCCGTTTGCTCAATAACGATAGGAACCAATCCACCTGCGGCTTCCGGAGCTATCATTTGATTTCTTATGTACTGGTTATACATTTAAATTCCTTATCCTTGTTTGCTCATCGCATCATTAAAATTTATAGCCTGATCAGACACTTTTGCCCTCGCAACCAGCCAGTCGATGGTCTGATTTTCCAGAACCATCTGCCGAACATCGTTCAACCGGCTTTCATCGGAATAATACCAGTCAACAACATCCCTGGGGCGTTCGTAGCTTTTCGCCATATCTTCAATAGTGGAGCGCACTTTATTATCGTCCACTTTAATCTCATTTTTATGAATAACTTCACCTAAGATCAAACCCAACGCCACACGACGTTTTGCCTGTTCTTCGAACAGATCCCTGGGCAATTTCAAATCTTCCAGCTTCATTCTCTGTCTTTTAGCCGTTTCGATGTACGGCTTCATCATGCTTTCGACTTCTTGATCGACCAATGTATTGGGAACGGCAATCTGAATTTTTTCATATAAAGCATTCATCACTGCGTTTTTCAGCTTACCACGCAATGCCTGTTCGAGCTCACTTTCCAGATTGCTTTTGATGTCTTCACGAAAAGCATCCATCGAACCCTCAATTCCGTATGCCTTAATAAAAGCATCATCGATTTCCGGCAGCACCGGCTCTTCAACGCTAATAACTTCGACTTCAAACTCAGCCACTTTGCCCGCCAATTTTTCATTGCCATATTCTTCCGGGAAAGGCACTTCAAAGGTTTTATTAACACCTGCCTTGAGACCGATCAGATTTTCTTCAAAACCTGGAATCATTTGTTTCGCGCCGACTTCAACCTGATAATTCTCTACTTTTCCATCGGTAAAGCTCTCGCCTTCACAAGCGCCTGAGAAACTAATCGTCACGCGATCATGTTCCTTGGATGCGCGCTCAACAATGGCCCAACTTTTCTTTTGCGCTCTTAGTTTCTCAATCATGCCGTCAACGTCGACATCTTGAACAGTAGCAACAGGACGCGACACTTCAATTTGCTCAACGCCTTCCAGTGATATTTCAGGATAGATCTCAAACTCAGCAGTGTATTTAAAACCTTCGGTTTCATCTGAGGAATGAATATGCGGATGACCGGCAGGTCTTAAATCCTGTTCCTGCAACGCTTCATAATAAGTAGTTTGAATCAAATCCCCGGCAATTTCACCACGAACCCTGTCTCCATACATTTTTACAACTACATGCTGAGGCACTTTACCCGGACGAAAGCCATCAATTTTAACTTCGCGCGCTAACGACTTTAAACGTGCAGCCATTTTCTCCTGAACGACTTCTTCAGGTACGCTAACAGTCATTTTTCTGCTTAATTCTGATGTCTTTTCGACAGAAACTTGCATTTCTTTACCTCACACAATTTAAAAAAGATTTTTTATTGAACACCGGTAAACGGCTCAAAAGAATTGAAAAAGTCAACGATGAACGCTAACTCTTAAATATGAATTGGGTGGTGCGAATGGAGAGACTCGAACTCTCACAGGATAACCTACTGGAACCTAAATCCAGCGCGTCTACCAGTTCCGCCACATTCGCACTTTTAATGAACTGCTAATTATATCCGTAATTACACATGGACAACAAGCTATAAATTTTCAAATCGACCTACGCGCACTTAGTCGTTCGTCGTTAAAAAAAATGCCCTGTTGTTCACACTTCCACCCTAAAACCACACAAAACCTTTGCATATTAGCCATAAAGATGTAGTATTAGTTTGAAGTTAATTCAATGTATAAGGGGTGCGGAATGAACATTTCACCAACTACCAGCGCAGTTAATCTAATCAATACCGCTCAGCATAAATCAGCCGATGCCGCTCAAGTGATAGCGGAACTGCCCATACAAAATAATGAAGTCGGCAGTTCAGAATACAACTCCAGTGACATTATCAAACCGATACTCAGCTTAAAAGAAGCCGAACTGGAAACTTCTGCCGCAGTTAAATTACTCAAAGCCGATAAAGAAACGATTGGATCTTTGCTGAACGAGCACGCCTAACACATCGCTCACCAACACACTAAGACATCAAAATCCAAGCGCCTGATTTCTTCAGCGAATGCATTCAGCGTCTCCACCGGCAACTTCTCCAGCCGAACGGATTCAAGCTGGAAAGACTTTCTCGCAATCGTATACAGCATCACACCTTTCAGCACACAACCCTTCGCTTTAATGCCCTTCAGCAAATCAAGAAATGCGTTTTTTTCCTCTTGGGACAAGCCTCGTTTATCGTAATCCAATAAACATGTTTGCAGCTTTGTCGGACAAAGCTTTGCACAAAGCAACAGATTCTCTACGCTCGCCTGACAACTCTGCCCGACATTATTCATTAAAGCCCTGCCCTGTTCAGTCGCGCTATCCAACTTAAACCATACTTCTCCGCCATATTGCTTTAATTTTTTCAGGCCATTCTGGACGCCAGACCGATGCACCAAACTGCCGTTGGTAATCAATACAAAATGACTCTGCGGCAAAATACCGGCTTCGCTCGCTACTTTGCCGATCAAAGCCACCGCCTTATCAAAATCTTTTACACTGGTCGGCTCGCCATTGCCGGATATAGCAATATCCTTAATGATCCTTTTGTCTTCATCCACTTGAAAACGCTGATAGAAATCACCATGCAACACATCGTCAAGAAAAAACCTCAGCTCATCTTCCAACAACTGAAAGTCCAAGTCCGGCGCGGCGCCGATTTTTAAATCAGGCACTTGGCAATAGATGCAACGCCAATTACAGGCATTATTGGTATTAAAATTGATGCCGATAGACAAGCCGCCTGCTCGTCTGGAAAGAACGGGGTAAACATACTTTAAACCGGCAATATCCCGGCTATGATTAGTTGTTGTTAATCTTGTTGACATGGCTTCGTCGCTCAGTCCACGGACTTCATTTCGGCAGGCACTTCGACCAAGCTTGTGCTGAGCGTAGCCGAAGTATTCATCCCTAACCTAAAACTATTCGATTAGCTTATTTTAACCAAAACCTCGCCACGACCCATTTCCGACATATCGCCGGCATAACGCTGCACCCGGTTAAAGGCCGCCGAGCTGTCTGCAAATTTGGAATTCAATTTTTTAAATGATGCAAACAAGATCGGCAAAAACGCCAAGGTATGCGCACCGCAATCATTGAATCTTGCCGATGCCTGCGGTTGATTCCATAACAATAACGTGCCCCGGCGCATCGCAAAACCCAGATACCTGCCTGTCTGTCCCATTACTGCAATAGTGCCCGCTGTCATTCTGGAACCGCAATAATCACCGGCATTGCCTTCAATCAGGATGTTGCCGCGGCGCATGTGGTCACCGGCACGCTCACCGACATTGCCTTTAACCAGGATGGTTCCGCCTTTCATGCCCATTTTATTGCCGGGCAAAGCTGCGCCCAAAAAATCACCGGCATTACCGTTAATCTTTAGAAAACCTTTTTTCATTTCGCAGGCCGCATAAAGCCCGACATCGCCCAACACTTCAATCTCGCCGGATTTCATACTCAAACCCAGATAAGCTCCCGCATCACCTTCAACTGTTATGCGCCCACCCTCCAGTTCCTTGCCGATAAAATCAAGTTTACCAAAGCTATTTTTTATCACGATGTTTTGCGCATCGGAACCAACAATATCGAATAGCTCATCCACGCGGATTTTGCGCTTGCCGTTCTGCAAAGTAAGCGCGGCAATTTCAGCAAGCTGCATAGTCGCCAGTTTCTGACAAACCAAAGGCGACATATCCACGCGCTGATCCGGCTTAAGTTTCAGCGTAAAGGTTAAAGCGCTCATGCCATAATCTCCTGTAAGTGAAAGTGGAACGGCCCTAACTTGCCACCGTAATTACCCGCACTAATGCGTTTGATGCCGTTCGCAGCGCCTAAATCGCAAACCGCCTGAATACCCACTCTCATGGCTTTATCAATGTCTTCTTTGGTTAAACCGTCGATAACGATTTCCATGACCGATTCAATTTCCGGCGACAGATCGGTTTTGGTCATGCCTTTTAAGGTCGGGCAAAACGCATCATTAGTTGACGCGCCCAAAGCCGCATATTTTGAACCGACCTTGGAACCCGAGCGCACCACCCCGCCGGGGAAAGGCATGATCACATTGGGGATCTTGCGCATTTCTTCAATCGCCGCTTCACAGGCCGCCAAGGCTTGCGGCTGCGACTGGGCCAGCACCAGAAAGTTGCCACCGCCAACTGCATCGACTTGCCCGGTAGTCGCTTCGGCTAAAAACTCGCCATCCATGACCGGAATACGCCAGTAACGCTTGCCGTCGATCAGTTTAGCCACCTGAAAGCCATCGCCGAAATAACGCAGGTTTTTACCCAACGCTATGCGTGTACCGCCATCAATGCCAGCAAACAAGGCTGAAGTCGGCGATGTTAATACGCATTGCCCCGCCCGCGTTTCAAGTTGCTTGGCCAAGCCTTTGCCGCCCATCGCAAAAATCATGATGGACACACCGGGGCGGCCATCAGGTGTTTCGGAAGGATCAAGAACCCGCTCAATCCCGGCCTCGCAACCACAGGCAATCACCGAGGTCGCAAAACCGGTCATGGCTTGCGCCGAGATCATCGCCCACTTTTCGTTTTGTGCGGTGATGATGGCGCGGGTGGCTTTCATCGGAAAAGCCTCGGCAAAGGTTGCGTCTATGGTTACACCGTTAATAATCATATTCCAGCGCTCAATTTAATTAATAATGCGGCAATCAAAGCCGTTTGTAAAAATCCAGCTCCAACAATCCAGCGCACCAATTCAGCTTTAGTTTCGGCAATTTTTAACTCCAGCTTTAATTCAGACTCTCTAACTGCCTCTCTAACATCCTGCTTGGTAGCAGACTCAGGCAAGTGCAATTCAGTTTGAAACTGTTCAAGAGCCAGACTCAACGCTTCCACTTGCGCCCGCGCTTGTTCCTCGGTTATACCCGACTCTTTTAGTTTACGAATGTACGCGTAGGTATCAAAGGCCAATGTTGTCATTATTCATTACCTACAAGAATGTTGGTAAGGGGCGTGAACACGACTGCATGGATGCAGGAGGTAGAGCAACGCAGGAGCAGTTGCCGAGGAGCGGAAGCTTTACCCGTAAAGCTGCAAACAATCATGCCACACTCCCTTTAAGCGGATGCACCGTCAAACTGCCGCGTCCATCCTCTGTTATTTCATCATCGCTGATTTTAAAGTTGCCGAGTTTCATAGTCAGGAACCGGTCAAAATATTTTTGCAGATCCTTTTCTACCGAGGCATCCCAGTCAGGCTTCACGACATGCGTCGTACCCCATTTAGTATGAATGACCTTACCGTCAACCACCACCAGCTCACCGTCCTTAAACACATAATCCGGTTTTTCAAACATTTTCTGCCTGTCGGTGTTGTCGGTATAAACGGTAATATCCGCCCAGTTACCGGCGCTCAAGCCGCCGCGATCTTGCAAGCCGATCAATCTAGCCGCACCGGCGCGCGTCATGATCGCAATTTCCTGCAAACTGTATTCACGATCAATTGACGCCAGAGTCGTCATTTTTTGCGCTTCAGGATGAATGGTAGCCAACACATCGTTACGGAAACTTCTGTCCATCAGCAAGCGTATCAAATGCGGATAGCTGGTGAATGGCGCACCGTTAGGATGATCTGTGGTCAGGAAAATACGCCACGGATCATCAACCAGCAAAAAGGTTTCCAAGCCAATCGCCCATTGCAGCGCGTTGACAAAGTTCTTATCTTTATATTTAAACGGCACAATGCCGCAACCTGCATCACATTCAATATCCATGGTCACCCATTTATTCGGGCTGGCATGTTTGTGATTGGCATGTTGACGCATGTTGTCGCCGGACGCTGTTACGGTTTGTCCAAACAGAATCTGCCCGACATCGATAGTGATGTTTTTGTTTTTATTGACGGCTTCGGCAATCTCTGCCGCACCCGATGAAAACTTGAAGTCACCTTCCGTGCCGTAACTATGGAACTGAATATGAGTTAAATGCATCGGCAAGCCGCCTATGCCCTGAATAGTATCCAGCGTGGTATTCATATTGCCGGGCACACCCAGATTACAGCCATGCACATGCAAGGGATGAGTAATGCCCAGCTCTTTAACGGCTGTCGCCAGTACGCGCAGAATTTCACGCGGGGTCACACCATAATGGCTGTTTTGCTCATCCAAATCCAGCTTGCGCTGGTTAAATTTGAATGCACTGATCCCGCCGGGATTAACGACTTTAACGCCAATCGCTTTAGCGGCTCGCATCGTCCAGGCCACATAATCATTAATGGCTTTTTGATCTTTTTTGGCGGTCAACATGCGCAGTAAATAATCATCGCTGCCCAACAGCACGTAACCGCCTTTATCCAAAATCGGAATATCGGCCATTTCCATATGTGCCTGGCGTGCATTAACCGGCAATACCGCCGGCTCAAAACCGGCGGTATAACCCATTTCCGCGTAACGATAACCGGTCACAAAAGTGCTGGGCATCGCATGACCGCAACCGGAACGGGTAATATCGGTACGCGCAACGGGATCGGCGCGATGATCTTCCGGTAACAAGGTTCTGGCGATATTGCCTTTACCGCCACCGATATGGGTGTGCATGTCGATCGCGCCGGACATCACCACCTTGCCTGTTAAATCGTATTCTTTGTCGACTTTAAAATCACCGACAGGCTTGTTGAC
>CAZAUB010000054.1:0-10259 GCA_964488195.1 uncultured Methylobacter sp.
GAGCGCCGTCTTGAGAGGCGAGTTGCGTTAAAAAATCAGTGTTCATAGTTGCCCCCGCATATTTTTCAAAAAATAGCGTTCCCACGCCGGAGTTTCACAGATGGTAATATAAGGGCTGCACCTTTCCAGTTTCTGGAGTGCCAGGCTGGCCTTGCAGGAGGTACATGGCTTAACTTAATGATAGCGACTCTCCGGCGCGGTAACGCGTCCAGCAACGCTCCAGCGTAGGCACAGTCCGATGTACAGATTTCCTTTGTTAAACAATCGCTGGATTTCTTTCTGTTAGGATCAATTATTTTTGCCAACAATTTGCGACAGAATCAGTGCCGGTTTTAGTTTGGGTTCCTGCCTGATTGATGCCAAGTACATTGCATTTGGCATCGGTGAAAGTAGGCGTGGCGGTAATTGTGTAAGACGTTGCAGTACCGGCAGTTATTGCAAGCGTATACTTCCCGTCCGGCGAAGAAGTGCTGCTGATCAGATTGTGCGTACCTCCGGTAACACAGGTGAGCGTTGTGGCATGAATACCATCAGCATACTGAGGGCAATTTGCCCGGTATTTCTCTTGCGCCAGTTGTAAGTTTAACAACCCCGCCTTGCCATCCGAGCGGTTGGCGCGTGTCACATAGTCCGAATAAGCAGGAACAGCAATAGCGGCAAGAATTCCGATTATAGCCACTACAATCATCAATTCCATTAACGTAAAACCGGAAGATCGTTTGAATGTATACATTGTTTCACCTTTTTATTTAAAGTTAATTTTTTGAAGCAAATATAGCATAACTGATACATGCGTAGGTAAATTGAATAATACTTAAATTTAATAGATAAAAATGTAGATTAGCTAACGGATTAAGAACAATAGTGATCTATAATCAAACCACACAAAAAGGTGGATAGACATGAACAGACAAAAAAACACCGGTTTTACCCTGCTTGAGGTAATGATAGTCGTTGCCATAACTGGCATACTCGCAGCTATAGCCGTGCCGTCTTTTCAAGGCATGATTGAGACTAATCGCCTAAAACAAGCGGTTGAATCATTTCAATCGGATATGCAATTTGCGCGAACCGAGGCGATCAAGCAAAGCGTAGACATCATAGTTTCGCGCACAACAGGCAATGCGGGCGCATGGTGTTATGGATTGGCAAGAAAAATTCCTGCAAGCAAAACAAGTTGTGATTGCGCCGAAACCGATACAGCGGATGCTGATTATTGCGATATAAAAATTGTTTCAGGCACCGGTTTTAGTACTATCAATATGGATTCAGCTAGTGGTAATAGCACTTTTGACTTTAGACGGGGAACCATAGGCAATAATGGCGTAACGTTTAGCACCGACAATTATGCGGCTCGGGTTGTTTTTAGTGCTGTTGGGCGGGTAAGAATTTGCTCTCCCTCCACAGTCGCTAACCCCATGCCGACAGGCAAGGTAGGTTTGCCTGGTAAATCAAATTGCACCGAATAACCCTGCACAGAGAGTTGACTATGAAAAAACAAACCGGCTTCACGCTCATAGAAATCATGATTGCCTTGGTGCTGGGCTTGATTGTTCTTTCAGCCACTATTGGCATTTATGTCAGCACTGTAAAAGGAAGCACGGATACCATTAATTCTGCACGACTGAATCATGATCTTGAGTCAGTTATGTCCCTGATGGTCAATGACCTTAGACGGGCGGGCTATTGGGGCGGCGCGATTGCTGGCGCTGACAGCGCGGCTAACCCTTTTGTCTCTGAAACCACCAATGTAACTAATATACAGCTACGTAATCTGGCAGCGCCCACTACGGCTTTAGCAGCCGGAGCAACCGGCAATTGCATTCTTTACACTTATGATGCGGATGGCGATGGCGTTGTTGATGCAAATGAATACTATGGCTTTAGACTCAATGGCAGCACTATCAATATGCGTCTTACCGGTACCACTGCCGCTCCTGCAAGCTGCACAAATGGAGACTGGGAAGAAAATATAGCGGGCGATCAAATCACTATCACCGCATTAACATTTTCCACTTCCACTGCACCTGCCACCTATAAATGCCTGAATGTCACAACCGCTATTTCCTATAACACGCCGTGTGCGGAAGTCACGGCAGCAAATCTGGCTACGGGAGCAAAAGCCAGTGAATCCCGTCAGCTTACTATTGTTTTGACCGGGCGGTTGGCTAATGACGCAACCGTCACAAAAACACTAACCAACGTCGTAAAAGTAAGAACCGATCGTATTTTTACTCAACTGTAGTTGCTTCCACTTTAAGGGCTCGATGATGAAAACACTAATACAACCGGATTTAAACAGCCAGCGTGGCGCAGCCACTTTGCTCACCGCACTGGTACTATTGGTTGGCATAACACTGGTAACGCTGACAACCTCAAAAACGGTTCTGGTTGAAATCCAAATAGCGGCTGATAATTACAGAGCCAGCCAGGCAGTAGCCGCAGCGAATGCAGCTATGGATTATGGCGTTGCCTATTTTAACGGTAATTCTGCCCTTGTGCCCACTGTCGCGTTACCCAATATTACTGGGCTGGATCACAATAATAATTCAGTGGTGGATTACACAAGCGCCTCACCCTGTTATTTAAATCTAAGCTCGGGGCTTTGTACTGGTGTTGCAACTGAAAGTGCGCAAATGTATTACAACAATAACATTGCCAGTTGCACTACTGCAAATAACATGAAAGGCGCATTAATAACGGCAATTGGCTATAGTGATGATCGCCTGGGGCAAAGGACTATCATTCAATGCGTGGGTACCATTGATGTTTTTGGCGGCAATGCCCCCAAACAACCGCTAGTGGCTCGAGGCGATGTGGGTTTAACTGGAAATTATAATATTATCAATCGCTACACCGACATCAATATTTGGTCTGGCAGTGCTGTGGCTATAGGCAGCTCCACCAGCGCAGCAACTTATATTAGAACTATTGGCACGGCAGTGACATCATTCACAACGGCGCAGCTTACAGATAATACTACAGCTAATACATCAGGCCCAATTTCCACTAGGGATTCTGGGGCTGGCCTTGATGTTATTGCCAGCGATCCTGGCCTGGGCACTTTAACGGGAGATCAATTTTTTGAGAACTTCTTTTTTGGTACGAGGACGGATATGATGAACATGGCTATTGCTGCAGGCACGTATTATACAGGAGCAAATATTGCAAACGCTGCTGGAAAATCAGGCGTTATCTGGATCGAAGGCGATGCGTCGTTAGGCGGCATAACAATTGGTTCCCTGGCAAATCCTGCCATTGTCATTATTAACGGTAATTTAGGCGTGGCGAGTAGTCCTAATATCTATGGAATGCTTTATGTAGCGGGTCAGATGGACGCGGCTGGAACGCCTACTGTTTATGGTTCGTCAGTGGTTGAAGGAAATGCGGTCATTATGGCTGCCGGTGGAAAAACCGGAGCTAACGTAGTGGGTAATGGTACGGTTAATTTGGTTTTTACAACGGCCACATTAGCTGATTCATCCGCTCCTCCTCTGGGTACAACAGCTATTGTCAGCGGTTCTTGGCGAGACTGGTAACTGTAATTCTTCTTGGTATCACACATCAGAGGGTAGTGTTATGAATTATCTAAATAGATATGGCAAGCAAAAGGGAATAGGTCTTATAGAAGTTTTGGTTGCGACGGTTGTTGTAGCCGTTGGTCTTCTTGCAGTGGCCTCATTGCAAGGAAACTTTATGTCTAGCAGCGGCACATCAAAAACATCTGCACAAGCGATCAAATTGGCCGAAGCGAAAACAGAAGAGTTCAGGAATAATAGCACCTTAACCGGATTTACAGCTGTAGCCAGTGGAACTGATACCGTAGCAGGCGGCAACGCTACCTTTACCAGAACGTGGACGGTGACGGCACTCACCAACGCTGATGGCACTACCGATCCCACTCGAAAAAGAGTTATTGTTAATGTGACTTGGCCACCGGCGACCGCCGCTGAAAGTGTGAATATAGTATCCCAAATCGCATGGTTAAATCCTGGTAATTCAGCTCAGTATACTACAGCAGTTCAGACTGCCGGCGTAGCGGCCAGAGCGCCTGATCCCAATCAACATTCATCAATGCCGGGTGCTGCTCCCGGGCAGCCATCCACCTATCCAGCTGGAACAGGAGCGGCATTAAACGATGGAAGCAACCTAAGCACTCACACGGATGGTGCGGGTAATATAGTGTTACTCAATGCCGGTGGTACAGTCTTAAATACCTTTTTTGGCGGCAAGATTAATACGTTCAAAGGAACGGCTTATACGGTAAATAGTTTTGCTACAAATACCCTCATTGTGTCAGTATCAGAAAATGCTGGGTATTGTGCTTTTACCACTGCTGTGGCCGCACACAGCACAGGGGAAAAGAGAGATTATATTTGCTATACGGGCGGAAACTGTAAGGATACAACAGCAGGAACAAATGGCTGTCCAGCGTCACCTACAGCGGCACAGATTGCGAGTTATAACACTGTTGGCCCGGGTG
The DNA here is from genome assembly GCA_964488195.1 of uncultured Methylobacter sp. GTDB lineage: Bacteria > Pseudomonadota > Gammaproteobacteria > Methylococcales > Methylomonadaceae > Methylobacter_A. Next base: position 4,484 of record CAZAUB010000054.1, read on the forward strand.
GCTGGTATGGCAACATAGGCCCTCTGAAACTTGATGTTGTAGGCGGTGATCAGGAAAAAGTATGTTTTATCCCTCATGTTACTGGCTTTGCCGCACGGGGATATTCCACCGTTCGAACAAACGGTTCTGTCATTACCTCGGAAGGGATTAACCGGTCTTTTGCCTGTCACGATTTTTTGGTTGTTGATCAAACCGGTGCAACGAGTGATTGTGCTACGGTAATAAGCAGTTTTGGCATATCACCGGAACCACAAAAAATAACTAGAGCGTTAACGGGCGATTCAGCGACTGCACCCAATACTGTTTTGGCTGAAGATACAGACTATTGCGTCATATCCGTAACTGGCACAAAAACGGCAGCAGGAGGGCATACAAGTGATATTACAAGTATTACCTTAGATGGAGTTGTCTGCACAGGTTCCTACTCATGTGTTATTCCAACAAACGGCACGAAGAATTTGGTAGTTACCTTCACTAATCCAGGCACTGCCGCTAACCAAAATGCAGTGTGCATCGGTTCGACCAAGTACACGGCTTCAACGGCAACACAAAGTGTGGTTAATGTAACCAGTGCAACCACGTTGCCTACTATTAATGCAATTAGTGGTACTGGCTCATGCCCTTAATGCAGTAAGGCATGTAGTCAGTAGGGTGATGTTTTCTCCCCATGCGCGCAGCATAAATCTGTATTTAATCTCACCAATACAAACCATCCAATCCTTCACGGGGTTGGGTGGTTTTTTTGCTCCAGCATAATCCACATAAATGTAGTGCATGCAGATATTGCATAACGCCATGGATAACGTGTAGTAGAGTAATGTAAAACAAGATCGAATTTTAACCAGGAACTTCTTTTGAATGCACACACTTTCTGCCGTTGCGGCTCGGGCATTGAATACGCTCAATGCTGCGCCCCATTTCATTCCGGCGAAAAAAAGCCTTTAACTGCCGTAGCTTTGATGCGGTCGCGCTTTACTGCGTATGCTATGCATAATGCCAGCTATTTACTGGATACTTGGGATGCCACCGTGCGACCTGAGTTGATCGATTTTTCCAAGGAGAAAGTTGATTGGCAACGCTTGGAAATCGGCAGCACTAAAAAAGGCGGGGCTAAGGATGCTAAAGGCGTGGTGGAGTTTAAGGCGTATTATTTACAAGATGGCGAACAGTACGTTATGAATGAGATCAGTCAGTTTGTTAAACGCGAGGGCGGCTGGTTTTATCTGGATGGGCTGGTCAAGTCCATCGGCAAGGTGGGTCTACAGACCAACCTGGGCAAGAATGCCCCGTGCTCCTGCGGCAGCGGTAAGAAGTTTAAGCGCTGTTGCGGGGCTGGGTGATGTGCAAGGTATTGGGTGCCGTAGTATTCGTATAGTCTATAACCAAGGGCGACCTGTCGCCCTTGGTTAGGGGCTGATGGCTATAGGTAAAGGCGATCAGGCTACACAAAAAACAGCGTTATTTTTCCTCTTTTGCAGGTTCTTCCGATTCCCCGATCAGGGCGGATAAACAGTCCATCTGGCTTTCGGTATAGTTGGCATGGGCTTCTGCAAGTTCTTTTGGCGAGCCAAAATCAGTGCGTAATTCTTCAAGGGTTTTTTTAGGATCTTTAGATGAGGACAACGTCAACATTTTTGTATAGTTGCGGTAAGCGGTCAAGCGTTTGGGGTCGAGAGCAAAAACGCCGGGCATGTTGTTCGAGACTGTATCAACGACGCATTTAGCCATGCGCTCGGGGGATAATTTATAGTCCTTAATATCTTTTTCCAGCTGCATTTGCTCCAATACAGTTTGTTCGAATTGATTTTTATCTGCGCAAGCAGGGAGTAATAATGCAGATAGGGAAATGAGCAATAGTTTTTTCATGTGAGAGTAACCGTTATTAGTGAGAATGCGATGTGCGCTATTATACGTCAGGTTCAAGGTTTTTAGCCTTTTGCCTTGAACCTTTTACCTGTTCCTCAATCCATCTCCTTCATGGCCTGTGTTATCCAGGCCTCGGCTTCTGCATTGATGTCGGCGGCTTTGCGTCCCTTGCTCTCTATGACCGGGCCGATTTTTAGCTTGATCACGCCGGGATATTTTAAAAAACTATAACGCGGCCAAAAATCGCCGGCGTTATGTGCGACGGGGATGACTGGGAAGCCGGTTTTATGCGCCAGCATCGCGCCGCCGATATTAAATTTCAACACTTCCCTGGCTCCGGCGCGAGTGCCTTCTGGGAAAACGAGCACCGATAAGCCCTCGTTCAAATATTGAGTTCCTTGTTTGAGCAAGGAACGTAATGAAGCGCGTTGGTTTTTCCGGTTGATGACGATGGATTTCAGGGTGAGCAATGACCAGCCCCAAATCGGAAAATAAAGCAATTCGCGTTTTATCACAACGGAGTGAGGCGGAAGAATATACCTTAAGGCCAGCGTTTCCCATGCCGACTGATGATTGCTCATGATAATCGCAGGTTGTTTCGGGTCGATGGTTTCCAATCCTTCGACTTCAAAGGTGAGGCCGCAAGTCACTTTGGTTATCCACCCGATAATAGCGCACCAGGCATAACCGATTTTCCAGCGTATTTTAAAGGTCGTTAGCATGCCTAAAATAAGCAATATGCCGACTACGGTAGCGGTAGTGAAGATGCCTACAAATAACAGCGCCGAGCCGATATAGTTTTTAGGCCTAGGATCTTGATGTGATGTGTTTTGCTGCGTCATATAAGTTCTCAAAAACAGGAATGTTGAGATTAGGATTTTCGATTAGGGTGTTTTTGCCTTTACCGGTTTTGACCAGTATCGGGTTTGCTCCGACGGCCTGCGCGGATTGAAGGTCGCGGAGCGAATCGCCGATAACAGCCATGCCGTTCAGGTCGACATTGTTATCGTTTGCAAATGCTTCAAGCAACCCCGGTTTGGGTTTGCGGCAGTTACAGCCATCGTCCGGGCCGTGGGGGCAATAATAGATGGCATCAATTTTTCCGCCTTTTTCTTCGGTCATGCGCTGCATTTTCGCATGGATTTTTTCCAGCATCGCGGCATCGAATAAGCCGCGAGCCAGACCGGACTGATTGGTGACCACCACGACTTTATAGCCATGTTCATTGAGCAGGGCAATGGCCTCAAGACTGCCGTCAATCGGCAGCCATTCATCAGGGGATTTTATAAAGTCATCCGAGTCGTGGTTAATGACGCCATCACGATCCAGCAACACGTAGCGGTTTTCATGCATGCTTTTACGATTGCAATTTGGAGATGTCGGCACAGGTCAAAAACTGCTCGGACAACAGGTTGAGCAATGCCAGCCGGTTGGCGCGCAATTCAAGATCATCGGTCATCACCATCACATGATCGAAGAACGCATCGACATCATTGCGCAACCCCGCCAGACGGTTAAGGGTCGCTTGGTAATTGCGCTGCGCCAGTAATGGCTTGATGTCATCGGCAGATTGCAGTGCGGCTTGCAATAACTGTTTTTCTTGCGCTTCAATCAATGTGCCGATGGTTGCTGCCGGTTGGGACTCCGATTTTTTCAGGATATTGCGGATGCGTTTGTTCGTCGCCGCTAGGCTTTCGGCTTCGGGCAGCTGCCTGAACGCTTTGACCGCCTGCAAACGCTGCATAAAATCCAGCGGTTCGGCAGGCGTCACGGCGATCACTGCGTCAAATTCGTCGGCGGTGTAGCCGTGATCGAGGCAATAGCCTTTCAAGCGGTCAAAAATAAAATCGATAACCCGGTCGGATGTTGCAGGTTGATCGTTGGTTTGATCGGAAATGGTTTTAATCTGAACGCTGGCAAATTCCGTCAACTCAATGATGTTGATGTTGAGTTTATTCTCGATGATGGTTCGAAGTATGCCTAATGCGGCGCGGCGCAACGCATAAGGGTCTTTGTCGCCGGTAGGTATCAAGCCGACTGCAAAAATGCCGACCAGCGTGTCTATTTTTTCTGCAATAGCAAGAATTTGCCCGGTTGTACTGCCGGCAGTCGGACTGCCGGATTGTTTGGGAAAATACTGTTCCTCAAGCGCCAGGGCGACCGATTTCGGTTCGTGTTCTGCCAGCGCATAGTAGCGTCCCATAATGCCTTGCAGGTTGCCGAATTCGCCGACCATTTCGGTCATCAGGTCGGTTTTGGCTAATAACGCGGCGCGTTCGGCTAATTCGACATCGGCACCCAGGTGTCCGGCAATAAATTTTGCAAGATTTCGAACCCGTATTGTTTTGTCGTAAACCGTGCCCAAACTCTCCTGGAAAACAACGCTGGACAAGCTTTCTACGCGATCTTCCAGGTTTTTTTTACGATCCTGGTTCCAGAAAAACTCTGCATCGGAAAGACGCGGGGTCACCACGCGCTCATTGCCTTGTTGTATGGACTTAGGGTTTGTGCTTTCGATGTTGCTGAAGGTAATGAAGTTCGCCAGCAAAGTACCATCGGTATTTTTAACCGGAAAATATTTCTGGTTGGTTTGCATTGTGGTAATCAACACTTCCGGGGGTAGGTTCAGAAAACGTGGATCAAAACTTCCGGTAATCGGCACCGGCCATTCGTTCAAGGCGGCAATCTCTTCGAGTAAATCGTCCTCGATATGCGCAAAACCGTTCACTGCGGCGGCGGCTTTTTGTGCCGCGTCACGGATCAAAGTTTTTCTCTGTTCAATATCGGCAATGACTCGGCCTTGTTTATACAAAGTATCTGCATAATCTTCCGGCTTGGTCAGGGTGATTTTTTGCGGCGCGTGGAAGCGGTGTCCTTGGGTTGTCGCACCGGTTTGCAGTCCTAAAATTTCCGTGTTAATGACGCCGTCGCCGAAAAGCAAAACCGCCCAGTGTACGGGTCTTACGAACTCGGTAGTGAAGCTGCCCCAGCGCATACGCTTGGCAATTGGTAATACGGCGATGCTTGATCGGATAATGTCGGGGATCAGGTTTTCAGTCGCTTGCCCTTTGACGGCTTGGGTAAAACTGAGCCATTCGCCCTTGTCGGTTTTCAAGCGTTCCAGTTTATCGAAACTGGTGTCGCAGCTGACCGCAAAACCCAAGGCCGCTTTACTGGGTGTGCCGTCGGGCGCAAATGCCGCTTGTAATGCAGGGCCACGTTTTTCTACGGTTTTATCCGGTTGCGCGGTGGACAGGTTTTCAATCAAAACTGCCAGACGTCTGGGAGTCGCGTAGGCTTTGCTGCCGGTAAAGGTTAACTCGGCGGCATTGAGTCCCTGAACGATGTTGTTCAACAAGGCATTGCTCAGTTTTAGCAAGGTCTTGGGTGGCAATTCTTCCGAACCCAGCTCGAACAGTAAATGTTTGCTTGTGCTCATGTTATGCTCCCTGCTCGGTTAACATCGGGAAGCCCAGTGATTCCCGGCGTTGGTAATAGGCTTCAGCAACGGATTTGGCCAAATTCCTGACTCGTAACAGATAGCGTTGGCGCTCGGTAACCGAAATGGCGTGGCGCGCATCCAGCAGGTTAAAGGCGTGCGAGGCTTTCAGCACCATTTCATAGGCCGGTAACGGTAAATTCAAGGCGATCAGTTTGGTGCATTCCTGCTCGTACATGTCGAAACACTGGAACATGAACTCAACGTTGGCGTGCTCGAAGTTGTAAGCGGACATTTCCACTTCATTTTGATGAAACACGTCGCCGTAAGTGACGGTGCCGAAGGGGCCTTTGGTCCAGACCAGGTCATAAACGCTTTTAACGCCCTGCAAGTACATGGCAATGCGCTCCAGGCCGTAAGTGATTTCACCGGTGATCGGTCTGCATTCAAGGCCCCCGACCTGTTAGAAAT
>CAZAUB010000055.1:0-10257 GCA_964488195.1 uncultured Methylobacter sp.
CAAAAACCCAAGTCTAACCACTTGGGTTTTTTTTTGACTGGAATTTGGGGCAAATGTTGAGCTTAGCAACCGCGTTGACTTATTGGCGCAAGCGCACACAAGCGTATCCTAAAACAGATGTCAGGAGTCGAGGCTTCACCAAGGGTTCATGTTAAAAAAGCAGGTGTATCGGGGGTTAGTGTATATAAAATGGTACAATATTTATTACGGGTTACTTTATTGCAGAAAATCTGTAACCCCGCCATCCGTAATAAGCGATGTAACAATAACAAAGCACTGGAATAAAAAACGCCTGCTGTATGCCGATCCGATCAGCGAATAGCCCTTGCACAACGGGAAGAACAGCGCCGCCGACGATGGCCGCGCATAAGATCCCAGACCCCTGCCCGGTGTGCCTGCCCAAGCCGCTAACCGCCAGTGAAAAGAGGGTTGGAAACATGATGGAGTTAAACAATCCGACCGCAAGAATCGTCCACATCGCAATATTCCCGCTACAGAAGATGGTCATTAACACCAACAGCGCCGCCGTTACCGCGTTAAAGGTGAGCGCTTTGCCTGGCCGCATGTTTTGCATGACCAGCGCTCCGATAAATCGCCCGATCATAGCGCCGCCCCAATAAAACGACACGTACTTTCCGGCCTCTTGTTTTTCCAATCCGGCAATTGAAGGCTCGCCCAGAAAATTGATCAGAAAACTGCCGATGGACACTTCAGCGCCGACATAAACAAAAATGCCGATTGCGCCCAATACCAGATGTTTATAACCCCAGGCGCTATCATGAAGATCAGCGAAAGCGGCATTTTCAGTGTCTGCAAGCTGCGCTTCGATTTTAGGTAATTTGATCAGGGCAAAAATGACCGCCACACCAAATAAAACCGTAGCCAGTAACAAATAAGGGTTTTGTACGGCGGCCGCTTGCGCCGCTTGATAAGCCGATAATTGGTCGGCGTTAAGCAACTTGATTTCATCCGCCGTTTTAACGGCAGTGGCAAGGATGAATAACGCGCCCAGATAAGGGGCGATAGTCGTACCCAACGAATTAAACGCCTGAGTCAGAGTTAATCGACTGGAGGCGGTTTCCGGGTTGCCTAAAAGGGTGACATACGGATTTGCGGCGACCTGCAACAAGGAAATGCCGGAGGCCAGCACAAAGAATGCCGCTAAAAACAAAGGATAGGAATGCGCACTTGCGGCCGGATAAAATAGCAAACAACCGATGCCCGCTATGGCTAATCCGGCAATAATGCCGCCTTTGTAATCGATTCTTTCGACTAAATAGCCGCTGGGAACGGAAACGATAAAATAGGCGGTAAAAAAGCAAAACTGAATCAACATGGCCTGCGCGTAATTCAGGGTAAATATTGATTTCAGATGAGGAATCAAAATATCGTTCAAACAGGTTATGAAACCCCAGATAAAAAATAGCGAGGTTAATATTGCCAACGATCTGGAATAAGCATTTTTATTGGATGCGCCTGATAAATTAGCGGCCATGATTTTTATCCTGTCTATTAAAGGAAAGGAGCATCATAACCCGGATAAGCAATACTGTAAGCGGATTTTACCCGACAATACAGTAGACCCAAGCCCTTGCAGGGTCGGGGTAGACAAGAATGATCGCGGATCTTGGCGCTGCTGGACTGGAACAACACAAGGTGTGGGGTGTCATGCTACTGGTGAGCCTGCTGCACGGCCCCGGTAAATTGTCGCTAGATCACTGGCTCGAAATGCGTTTTTTAAATGTTGAGTAGAGCTTGGTCGAAGGATGAATTCGCCTATAATATAGCGTCCAAATTCCTCAGTGAGATATCTTGCTGCAGCTTCGGCAATAACACAGCGAGAAGCTTAAAACCATTCCATAGAAACGAGGGGGCTGTCATGAAAACAAGTATATTCTTATTAATTATTGTTACCGGTGCATTCGCCATAAGCAGTTATGCCAAAACGGACCAGCAAGCAAGCTCTAAGGTAAAGCCTGAAAACCTGACAGTTGCCACCTTCGCGGGCGGCTGCTTCTGGTGTGTTGAAGCGGGTTTTGAAAAACTGTCGGGCGTACATGACGTTATTTCAGGTTTTAGCGGCGGGCATGTTGCCAATCCAAGTTATGAAGCCGTTGAGGCGGGTGGAACAGGCCATGTAGAAAGCGTTCAGGTTTATTATGATCCCTCCATAATTAGCTATGAAGCCCTGCTTGAGGCTTTCTGGCGTATGGTTAATCCGACCGATAATGAAGGGCAATTCGTTGACAGAGGTGAACAGTATCACACCTTGATTTTTTATCATACCGAAGAACAAAAAGAAAAAGCCGAATATTCACGCAAGTTATTAAATGAATCAGGCCATTACGAGGCACCCGTTATTACCGAAATAAGAAAGTTTGAGGCTTTTTATCCAGCCGAAGAATATCATCAGGATTATTACAAAAAAAACCCCATCCGATATAAATACTATCGCTTTCACTCAGGTCGGGATCAATATCTGGAAAAAATATGGGGCGCTGATTTACCTTTAAAAGTCGGTCAGGAAAAAACCGGCACTCAATACAGCAAGCCGGCTGATGACGTTCTACGTAAAACGCTAACGCCGTTGCAATATCAGGTGACGCAAGAAGAAGACACTGAGCCGCCGTTTAAAAACACCTACTGGAATGAAAAGCGGGACGGTATTTATGTGGATGTCGTCAGTGGTGAACCGCTATTTTCATCCCGGGATAAATATGATTCAGGCACGGGCTGGCCCAGCTTTTCCCGTCCGCTAGTACCTGAGAATGTCATCAAAAAAGAGGATTTTCTGCTGATTTTGCCACGCACCGAAGTTCGCAGCCGTTATGGCGATTCGCATCTGGGTCATGTATTCAATGACGGCCCGAAACCGACCGGACTCAGATTTTGCCTCAACTCGGCTGCATTACGGTTCATTCCGGTAGAAGAAATGGAAGCGGCCGGCTATGGGAAGTTTTTGGCGGAGTTTCAGACTGGCAAATAACGTGCATATAGTAATTTTGACATGAAACGCCGATTCCGTTCGTCCTGAGCCTTTCGGCTTCGCTCAGGAGCGCCTTGTCGAAGGATGAATTCGCCGAATTTATAGTGTACGTTCCTAACTGATGAATCCCGTGGGGCGCGCTATGCGCACCTTGAATGCTGATGGTGCGCACAGCTATTCATAGTGCATCGAACAAAGAGGAAAACGCTTAGACCAATTAAGCGCAACCCAACCCGGATCGCAGCCTAATGAAACCCTATAAAATCCCCGACACCAACGCCCTGGAAATCACGCCGCGCGAATTGTTTTACGCCGGGCGACAATTTATGCAATTGGCCGCCGGGCTTAAACGAGTCCGGGCGAAGGCTTGCGATCAGGTTTTTTTGCACTGCCTTTCTGATGCGCATGGCTACTTGGCGATAGCCATAAGTCCCTACCTTATTACGGACTAGACCTGCTATTTTGTCACAGTAAAACCAGCGACTTCATTGCCGACCATCACCTTAAAATCCCCCGGCTCCACAATCCGCTTAAGATCGACGCCAATAAACGACAAATCATGCGGCGTTAAGGTAAAGCTTAAGTTTTCGGTCTGACCGGGAGCAAGCTCGACTTTTTTAAAGGCTTTGAGTTGTTTGTTGGGACGGGTTACCGACGCCGCCACATCATTGATATAAACCAACACGGCTTCCTTGCCTTTTAACGCGCCGGTGTTTTTGACATTAACGGTGACAGTGTTATTTTCGCCGATGTTAATTTTCTGCTTTTCCACCTTTAAATCGTTAGTTTCAAAAGAGGTATAGCTCAAACCATGACCAAACGGATACAATGGATTATAAGTATTCGTCTCAAACGATTCGATCGGTTTGTAATCATACGGAGTGATACCGTTGGTGTTACGCGGATAGGAAATCGGCAGTTTGCCGTTGGGGTTATAGTCGCCGTACAAAATATCGGCAATGGCCTCGCCGCCCTCCATGCCCGGCAGGAAGCCCAAAACAACCCCGGAAGCCCGTTCGGCAATCGAGGTGATGATACGCGGACGACCGCCCAAGGTCAGCAAGACCACCGGTTTTCCGGTTGCAATCGCGGCATTGGCAAGATCGAGTTGAGCCTGATCGAGATTTAACGACTCGATATTGCCCACGGTTTCGGTATAAGGGTGCTCACCCAAGCTGAGCAAAATAACGTCGTGGTTTTTGGCTTCATCAACCACCTTTTGAATATCGATTGGCGCATCAAAAGCATCGCCCCCGACGTAAGTCACTTTGCCGGTAGATTTTTCCTGTATCGCTTCCAAGACCGTCAGTTTCTCCTGGGGATATAAGTTTTCAGCTAAACCCTGCCAGGTAATAGTCCAGCCGCCATTCATCACGCTCAACAAATTGGCGGTAGGCCCGGTCACCAGAATACTGGCGTTCTTTTTTAGCGGCAGGATGTTGTGGTCGTTTTTCGCCAAAACAATCGATTCCCGAGCCGCCTGACGATTGGTTTCTATCGCTTCAGGAAGTTGCATTGTGCCTGCTACCGCCAACAGCGGTTCAGGCTCGAATAATCCGGCCTGATACTTGACCGTCAATATCCTGGACACCGCTTCATCGATTCGGGACATCGGCACTTCGCCTGATTTGACCAGTTCGACCAGCAAATCGTAAAAAGAAAAATCGAACGGCACCATGCTCATGTCGATACCGGCCATCACCGCAATTTTTACCGCTTCTTTTTCGGTGGCGGCCATCTTGTCGCGGGTATAAAGGCGTTTGATGTCCTCCCAGTCGGACACGGTAAAGCCCTTAAAGCCCAATTCGCCGCGTAAAATCGTGGTCAGATATTGATAGTTGGCGTGTCCGGGAATACCGTCAACTTCCGCCGAATTAACCATCACCGTCGGCGATCCCGCTTTCACGCCTGCTTCAAAGGTCGGCAGAAAATATTCGCGCAGCATCCTTTCGCCGATCCAGGCCGGTGTCCGGTCTTTGCCGTTTAGGGGATAGCTGTAGCCCACATAATGTTTCAGGCAAGTAGGCGCTTTATCGGCAGCGGAAAAATCATCGCCCTGATGACCTTTAATATAAGACGTGCCCATCACCGTCGCCAAATGCACGTCTTCCCCGAAGGTTTCCCACAAGCGCGGCCAAAGCGGTTGGCGGCCAATATCCATCACCGTGGAGAAATTCCATTGTAGGCCGGAAGTGCGCACTTCCCTTGCGGTAATTTCGCCTTCCTTGAAGGCCAGTTCAGAATTGAACGTCGCCGCCATATTAATGGCCTGCGGAAACAACACCGAGTTTTGCGTATAAGTCGCCCCATGAATCGCGTCTATCCCGTAAATAACCGGGGTTTTCAAGCGGGTTCTTGCTGCCGCATCTTGCACAGTGCGCATCATTTTTCGCCATGTCTCAACGGATTGTGCCTTGTTATCAGGCGTAAAAGGCGTATTAAGAATGGAACCTACATGGTGGTTTAATACCGCATCTTCCAGCTTGGCCGGATCAATTTGATCGTCTGCGTTTTGTTCTTTAGGAATGCCGATAACCGTAAAATCAACCTGCGTCATCTGCCCTGCTTTTTCTTCAAGCGTCATTTGGGACAGCAGATTTTTGACTTTATTTTCTATGGCTTTGTTTGTTTCTTGTGCACTCACAGAACGCCCCGCCATGACCGATAGGATGATAATTAAAATGATATGTTTTGTTTGCAACTTAATGTTCTTCGCGTGTTGGTTGTTTAAGATTTAGCTTAGAGCGTATTGCTTACGCATCGAGTCAGCCCCGCCCATATTTTGCGGTTTTACATTATTTGACGTTTGTCTTTTATTGTTATTAATCGTGTAAGGCTGTAAGCAGTGAAGGGCATCAATATTAAGCAATCCATCACGAGCGATGTGTTTCCTTAGGCAGCACACAACGGCATAACGCCAAAACATCAAAGCGTCAGCATGGTGATGGTCGGTGAACTTAACTGATCATTCTGATGAAAGCCACGCAAGACAATGACGTTATCGCCCTCGTTTGCCAGCTTCGCTTCAATGACATGATGACGGGCCAGTTTATTGGGATGGGCATGGCCTGCATCATCGGCGTGTATCGGTATAACGCCCCAGTAAAGGTTCATCCGCTGGCAAATCCATTTATTGGCACTGATGGCTATCAGCGGCGCAGCAGGCCTTGCGGAACTCAAGGTAACCACTGACATGCCGCCGCTGGTAATGCTGACGATGGCTTTTGCATGCAGGTCGAAGCAAAGCTGAGCGGTCGCATTGGCAATCGCGTCCCCGAACGGCAGCGGTTTTTGTTCATTATCCCGGTGCGCCAATTTACCGAAAACATCCTGCTCCCTCATGAAGGCCTCGGTTTGTTTGATAACTCGGGACATCATTTCAACGGCTTCAACCGGAAAATGCCCCGCCGCCGTTTCCCCCGACAACATTACCGCATCGGTAGAACAATAAACCGCATTGGATACATCGGTCACTTCGGCGCGGGTGGGCCTGGAGTTTTCTATCATGGATTCGAGCATTTGGGTGGCGACGATGACTGGTTTGTTCAACGCCCTGGCGCTTTTAATAAGCTGGTGCTGGGCAATAGGCACATCTTCCGGGTTCAACTCTACGCCCAGATCGCCTCGGGCAATCATAATCGCATCGGACGCGTTAATGATGTCATGCCCATTGATTAAGGCTTCCGGTTTTTCGATTTTGGCGATGATATGCGTATCGTAGCCGTTGGAGGTAATCAACTGGCGCAGGTCGTTTATGTCCTCGGCCTTTCTGACGAAGGACAGCGCCAGATAATCAACGCCCAAATCCAATGCAAACAAGGCATCCGCCCGGTCTTTGACGGTTAATGACGGGCAGGACACATTAACGCCGGGCAGGTTGATGCCTTTATTGTTTTTCAATTCGCCGCCGTAAATGACCTCGCAGCTAATGTCCTGAGCATCTTTTGCAATAACCTTGAGTTCAAATTTGCCATCGTCCAGCAGGATACGATCTCCCGCTTTTACATCATCGGCCAAGGCGGCGTATTGGCAGGGGATAAGATTGTCCTCGCCGAGTATATCCCGGGTCGTTACTACAACACGGTCGCCGGTTTTAATAATGATGCTGCCGTTTTTAAATTTCCCGGTTCTGATCTTGGGGCCGCAAAGATCGGCAAAAATGGCGATGTGTTCATTTAATGCTTCAGCCGATTCCCTGATTATCTGATACAGCTTGCGGTGGCTTTCATGTTCGCCGTGGGACATGTTCAGCCTGAAAACATTCACACCTGCCTTAATAAGATTGTAAATAACCTCTGGTGTATCCGAGGCTGGCCCAAGCGTGGCAATGATTTTTGTCTTGCGGCTGGATAGATGGGGTATGTTGACATGGATAGGCATTTTTGTGTCCTTGTTGTTTGTTTTTGAAATCCGGTTTGCAGCTTGGGCCGGTTAAATGGACAGGGCGCGGATTAATTCAAGTTGTGCATCGGTAGACTCATTTTTGCCTTCCAGACATGCCGATAACGGAACCATTTCAATCTCGCCTTTATTAAAAGCGGTGACATGGGCACGTAGTCCCTGGTGAAGAGCCTGCACAGCGGCATAACCCATATTCGAGGCAATCAGGCGATCCGTTGCGGTGGGGCTGCCGCCGCGTTGGATATGTCCCAAAATGCAGGCGTGGACGCTGAGATTGTACTGCTTCATAAGCGTGTCTTTTATTTCGTAGGATAGGCCGGCTTTTTCACCTTCGGCTACGATGATAATGGATGAGGTTTTGCCCCGCTCCGTGCCTTTGTTAATGCCGTTGACAATCTTCTGGTAATCAACCGCCTGGTTTGACAGCACCACATGCTCTGCGCCGGTGCATACGCCGACTTGCAAGGCAATGAAGGATGATTTGCGACCCATCACTTCGACCAGGAAGGTTCGCGCATGCGCCGAAGCGGTATCCCTGATATTGTCTACAGCATTGACGGCAGTCTGTACAGCGGTATTGAAACCGATCGTGTATTCGGTGCCGGAAATATCATTATCAATGGTTCCGGGTATGCCGATCACCGGGATGCCATGTTCCTGATGCAAGGTCATCGCACCGGCAAAAGAACCGTTGCCGCCGATGACAATCAAACCGTCAATATGTTTTCTGGCTAAAATGTGCGCGGCTTCCTGTCTGATTTCTGGGGTATGAAACTCCAGACAACGCGAGGTGTCGAGTATGGTTCCGCCGCGCTGGATGATATTGCCGACTGATGACAGACTGAGCTTTTGGATATTGCCCTCCAGCAAACCGGAATAACCTTTATAGATGCCGTAAACGTCAATACCCAGGCCGATAGTCGTCCTGACCACCGAACGTATCGCTGAATTCATGCCGGGACTGTCGCCGCCGCTGCACAGCACAGCCAAAGAGCTTATTGTTTTTGTGTTAGAGCCCATAGGTTCCGCTTGCTGATTGAGGGTTTGTGTTGCGCCTATTGTAGTTTATTTTGAATAATCTACCGAGTGACGCGATATTAATGATGTTTGGCTTCTGGATGATGCTTAACAGTCAACTATTTCCATTTAAAAATAAGTTTTGAGCCGTCACTGTCGGCATCTGTATCTTTATGGATTCTTAAGCCAGTTTGCTCGGATTGCTGAGTATCGGTGACGGTTTTTTCCTTAACATTATGCTGGTGCGGCAGATGAGACGGATAAGCCGGGATCGCCGGATAGACGGGCGAGGGATAAAATTGATACTGCGGATATTGGGGTTGCATATTTTGCCGCTCCAATGCGTCCGCCTGCCGTTTTGTCTCATAGGCCTGCTGCTGTTGATATTCCGCGCTTTTTTTCAGCGCCTCAACAGACGCTTTTCTGTCCAGTTCAGCTTGCAGCTCTTTTTCGGCCTTGATTCTTGCTGCTTCACGCTTTGCAAAGTCTTCTTCCCAGGCCTTGAGCTTGGCTTCTTCCTCGGCGACCTTGCGCGGGTCGGGTTTTTGAATTTCAATAGCTTTTTGTTTTACAGCGGATTCGCAGGGCGTGGACTGATAAACGATTTTGCCCGATTTCAGCTGACATTTAAAAACCTCATCAGCGTGGGAAGATGAAGTGAATAGGGTCAATAAAATAAAAAGTATTTTTTTCATCATTGGATACCCGTATCGATGTGCGTTAGAGGGATGATACAAATAATCCTGATTGGAGTCATTTAAATTAGTGATTAGGCGAAGGGCGAAGGGCGAAGGGTGATTTTTTCGCCTTTTTTATCCCGCTGAATCGTTAGGGCCTTGTTGTGCCAAGGCCCATCGGACATGTTCTTTGACCATGTCGGAGTCATGATCGAGCTTAGATTTTAAGGCGTCAATAATCAGCGCTGATGCAGGCGAGTTGCCCAAAGCCACGGCGATATTTCTGAGCCAGCGCTGATGGCCGATTCTTCGTATTGCCGAGCCTTCGGTTTTTGCCAGAAATTCTGCCTCATCCCAGGCGAATACTTCAAGTAATTGCCGGGTATCGAGCCGGTGCCTGGGGCTGAAATCATATTCATCTGTCAGTTTGGCAAAACGATTCCACGGGCAGATGATCTGGCAATCGTCGCAGCCATAGATGCGGTTGCCGATCAGCGGCCTTAAGTTTTCAGGAATTGAGCCGTGCAGTTCGATAGTCAGATAGGATACACAACGTCTGGCATCGACCTGATAGGGCGCAATAATCGCCTGAGTCGGGCAAATATCCAGGCAGGCGCGGCACTCGCCGCAATGCGCTGTAGCTGGGCTGTCGATGGGTAGCGGCAGGTTAGTGAACAACTCGCCCAGAAAAAACCACGATCCGGCTTTGCGGTTAATGACATTGGAATGCTTGCCGATCCAGCCTAAGCCCGCTTTTTCGGCCAAGGCTTTTTCCAGAACCGGGGCGCTATCGACAAAAGCCCGCATGGCGTTGGGGAGCTCTGAACCGATTTCCGCTTGAATCTTGTCGGCCAGCTTTTGCAGGCGGTTGCGCATCAGCTTGTGATAATCGCGGCCCAGCGCATAGCGGGAAATATAGGCGGAAGTTGGATCAGCCAGCCGTTGTGTCATCGTGGCGACGGGTTCCGGCAGGTAATCCATGCGCACCGAAATAATGCGTAGCGTTCCCGGATGCAATAACTCGGGCCTGCTGCGCTTAAGGCCGTGGCGCTGCATATAGTCCATGTCACCGTGGAAGTTATTGTCCAGCCAGTTTTGCAGGTGCGCCTCCGCTTCCGGTAAATCGGTGTCGGTGATGCCCACCTGTTGAAAGCCCAGCTCTTGCCCCCATTGTTT
>CAZAUB010000056.1:0-10241 GCA_964488195.1 uncultured Methylobacter sp.
ACCTTACTGATAAAACATGGATCTTATATTAACGCTTAAAACTATCATTCTGGGCATTGTTGAAGGCCTGACCGAATTTTTGCCGGTTTCCAGTACCGGACACTTAATCCTGGTTGGCGATTTACTGAGTTTCAATGATGACAAGGGCAAGTTATTTGAAATTGTTATTCAGGTCGGCGCGATTCTAGCGGTGTGCTGGGAATATCGCGCCAAAATCGCTGCCGTTATTATGGGCTTGCCCAGTCAGAAACAGGCGCAAAAATTCGTCTTTAACCTGGCGATTGCCTTTGTGCCGTTAGCGAGCCTGGGCTTACTGTTCGGCAAACACATCAAAGCCGTGTTATTCAAGCCTATGCCGGTGGCTCTTGCGTTTATCATCGGCGCTTTCGTGATTATCTGGGCGGAAAAACGGGAGCATAAGATCCGTATCTTTGAGGTCGAAGATTTGAGTCCACTGGATGCGTTAAAACTCGGTGCCGCGCAGGCTTTCGCACTGATTCCGGGAACTTCGCGCTCCGGTGCAACCATCATCGGCGGTTTGTTATTCGGGCTGTCGCGCAAAGCCGCAACTGAATTTTCGTTTTTTTTGGCGATTCCCACGCTGATTGTCGCCAGCATCTATGATTTGTATAAACACCGCGATTTATTAGACCTGGCAACCGATGCCCCCTACTTTGCAGCAGGACTGGTCGCCGCATTCATCAGTGCGCTATTGACCATCAAGGCGTTATTGCGCTATATCAGCCATCATGATTTCATTATTTTTGCCTGGTACCGCATTATCTTTGGCTTGATTGTTATCGCCACATCATACAGCGGTCTGGTGCAATGGACTGTTGATTAACACCGGCTTCCAGCTGTAAATCTGTGGTTGCCTGCATCAGTGGGTGGCCGGGATGACACAATTCCGCCATCGACTTGCCATGTGACGGATCACCTGTTTTTCAAAGCAGATGCGTTCGTATTTTTTAGTACCGGGGTACGAGTTTCACCGATGACGCAGTCTCGCTCTCGAATGATTGCAGGAACATGAGTTGTTTCATAGCGGCCAAGTTGTCATTCAACATCGCCACTCTAAATAGCGGACAAACAACGGATTTGATTTATCGTCCAGCAGGCGCTTGTTGACTCAAACCAACCTCGCCAAATCATCAAACAGCAAAACCCTGCTTCAATAATGCCTCAAACTGATCAATCGGTACCGGCCTGCTGAATAGATAACCCTGCATCTCATCACAGCCCTGTTCACGTAGAAACGCCTGTTGCGACACCGTTTCCACTCCTTCGGCAATCGTTTGCAGGCCAAGACTCTTCGCCAGGTTGATAATGGCGCTGACGATGGCTTTGTCTTCTGGATCGGTACTGATGTCACGCACAAAGGATTGGTCAATCTTGAGTTTATACACTTTGAATTTCTTTAAATAGCTCAGCGAGGAATAACCTGTACCGAAATCATCAATCGACATGCGTATGCCGCGCTCGTGTAGATTATTCATCACGGCGATGGCGTCTTGTGGGTTGTGCATCGCCACACCTTCGGTCAACTCCAGTTCCAGATACTCGGGTGGCAAGCCCTCTTCGTTGAGAATGCGTGTGATCAGCTCCGGCAAATCGGGATGACGAAATTGCACTACAGACAAGTTCACTGCCATAATTATCGGATCGAAGCCATCCTCCAACCAGACTTTTGCCTGTCTCACCGCAGATCTCAGCACCCATTCACCGATCGGCAAGATCAATCTGCAATCTTCTGCGATTGGGATGAACTCCGCCGGAGACACCATGCCAAGCTCAGGATGCTGCCAACGTAGCAAGGCTTCTGCCCCGATAATACGACCGTCTTGCATGGAAACTTGCGGTTGATAATGCACATGCAATTGCTCGTGTTCTAGTGCCTGACGCAGCGCATTCACCAATTGCAAATTGCGTACAGAACGCGCTTGCATTTCCGGGGTAAAAAAACGATAGCCTTGGCGACCTTCCTGTTTGGCTCGATACATGGCGGTATCGGCATTCTTGGATAGTGTTTCCAGATCCTCGCCATCTTCCGGATAAAGAGCAATGCCAATCGATGCTGTCAGAATCAGATCATAATGCTCAATTCGATGGGATTCGGCAATGGCACCCAGTAACTTTTGCGCCACCTGCGCGGCTCCGCTTGCATCGACCCCAGGCAACAATAAAATGAATTCATCACCGCCCAATCGTGTCACCGTATCTTCCTCACGCAGCAACAGAGACAGGCGCCTGGCTAATTCGATCAACACGGCATCACCGATGCTATGCCCCAGCGTGTCGTTGATGTCCTTGAAGTGATCGAGATCAAGAAATATCAATGTCAAGTGTCCATTGCTGCGTTTTGCCAAACTAAGGGCATATTTAAGATGATCGTTCAGTTGGGTGCGGTTTGGTAATCCAGTAAGCGGATCGAAATTTGCCAGAAAGTGAATACGCTCTTCGATAAGCTTTTGCTCGGTTATATCTTCATAAACACCGAGTATACCGATGGTTTCGTTAGCCTCATTCTGAAGTGGTACTTTAGATGTGCGTAGCCAAATCGTGTTGCCATCTGATGTAGTCTGAGTTTCTTCATAGAAAAGCTTGGGGACGCCTGAATCCATAACTTGTTGGTCATCAGCGCGATAACGTTCCGCCTGCTCATTCCAACCCAACTGGTAGTCGTCTTTCCCGATGACAGCCTGTGTATCAACTTCTCCGGCATCTGCGGCAAAGGCGGGATTACAACCCAAATAACGTAAGTTCTTATCTTTCCAGAAAATGCGCACAGGCGCTGTATCGATGATGGTCTTAAGCAGATTGTGTGAAGCTGCCAGCGAACCTTCAGCATGTCTACGCTGTAGCTCGCGTTCAAAGTTGTTCAGCGCATAGTCAATGTCCATCACCATTTTGACCAGCAAATCGCGTGCAGCTTGATCAAAGGCGTTGACCTCGGAGGAATAGAGAGTGAAAACCCCGATAACCACACCGTTTCTGTGCAGGGGCAGCGCGGCAGAAGCTCCCCAACCAAACCTTGCACCGCGCCCATGCCATAGAGCAGTGACTGGATCGTGCATAAAATCCTGGCACCAGAAAGGACGATCTTCACGCATGGATGTTCCGGTTGGACCTCGCCCGGCGGCCTCATTTTCATCAACTGAGATTTGAATTTCTTCCAGATATTCCGTACCACTGCCATAGGATGCAACCGGCTTAAGCTGTTTGGTTTGTTCGTCCAATAAGCCTATCCAAGTCATCTTCATCCCGCCGAAAATCACCGTGTCACGGCAAATTTGTGGAAACAACTCTTGTTCATTGTTGCAGCGCACGATGGCCTCGTTGCATTGGCTTAACGCGGCGTAAAGCTGGTTCATGCGCTTCAGATTCGCAGTTCTCTCTTTGACGTTATGTTCAAGGGAGGCGTTGATCTCGTTAATCTGTTGTATTTTCAGATTTACTGCTTGATCCATGGCAATAAAGCTCTGCGTGAGATCACCCAACTCATCGTCCCGTTTTTTCTCTTTTTCCAGTTGGCGAAGTTCCTCGCTCAGCGTGTTGCTTTGTTTGCCACTGGCAACGCCGCGAAAAATACGACTGAGGATAGTAAGCGGATGGGAGATGGAGGAAGCAAAATACCAGGCAAACGGAAAAATTAATAACAGGCTTGAAGCCGCAATCAGCCCCAGGATTTGTATCATCTCCTTGGTATTTTTTCGGACAATTTCCTTGGAGTAGAGCGCGGCGATAGTACCGACGAGCTGTTTATCGGTGTAGAGTGGTATCAGGCTCTGATAATAGCCATCTCCCTCGATCACTATTTCATTGAATGTTATTGCAGGGGGTTGGGCGTTTAACCCTGCTTGCACACTGCTCCAGTCTGGATTTTGATAGGCGACTACGCCACCGCTACTGAAGCCTTGCGAGGTAAATACATTGATCTTGACATCGGTCAAACGGGAAAGGTGGTCAACAAAGCCCTGATTGATCGACTGCACCGTGGCAACCAAGCCAAGTTGCTTTATTTCTTGCTTCCCGCTGGTCGGGTCGAAAGCCGTGCCCATAATCGGAACATGGCTTTCAATCGCCAGCAGTCCATCCACTACCGCATAATGCACACTTTCCTGCTGCGGTAGCCGCTCACCGAATTTGAAGCCTATCTTGGCGACAGAGTTTGCCTGTTGCAAGTTTTGCCTATTTAATTCTTCGCCATCTTTCAACGTGGCAACCTGAAACACAGGTGTGGGGGAGGAACGCTCGACAAAACCAACCAACTCACTGCTGCTGTCGAACAAAGCAAAGGAGACCACGTTGCCTGTAGAATCGTAGATGACAATCTTGGAAAACTTCGCGACACGACCAATCTTGTAGGTATCCTTTACCAATTGCTGATAGGTGTTAAACAGCGTTTCGTGGTTGATGTCCAATTGCGCATATTGCGCCAAGTACCAGAGGGTAGACCCGAGATTTTTCTGCGTCGTTAATTGGTGGGATGCAGTCAATAGATTGTCTTTGCGGTCGGCTAGATTGTCCTCAATGATGTTGGATGCCTTGCGCAATAGGGCATTGGATTGTTCCAGATGTTGTTGGTGAATTACCCAGGAAACACCCAGCATGGAGGCCAGCGCCACCAGGATGCTTATGGTAATCGCACCGAGTAGAAGTTTGTTTTTTAGCTGCCGGACTTTCATGTTTAAACTGTTTTTTGAATTGGACTAGGAATGGCGGCAGTCAGGCAGAGAAGCTATCCAAACTGTAAGCATTACTTTACTTCATCTGGGGTGTAAGAAAGGATGGGCTTATACCCCTCGGGTGCTATGGAAGTATCAAATTGATAGGTCGCATAGCTGTTCTGGTCGACCAATCCCAGCTTGATCAGGATGGTATGGGGCAACTTCTTGGTTCTTCCCTCCAGGAAATTTACCGCAGCATTGATAGTTACCCGTGCCTGACTAACGCCTTTGGTGTCAGCGGAGGCAAAGATTTCGCCCTTACGGATAAAATTGGCAATCTCCCTGGTCAAATCATAGGCGACAACTCTGATTTTTCCGTTTAGTCCAGCTTCTTTTATCGGCAATATTGCAGCCGGCGCGCAGCCGGTGCATCCAAGAATATAGTCGAGCTTTTTGCCGTGTTCGGTAAGTAATTGTGCCGTCAATTGTGACTGCTCGATAAGATCGCTGTCGCCATACTTGATGTCGACGATATTGACCTTGATGGCTGCCTTATGCGCCGCTTCGCGGGTGCCCTCGACCTCGCCCTTGACCCAGCCTGCATCAGAAGGGCCGGGCAATAGCGCGATATTGATCGACTTCAACCCGCGCTGTTGCGCATCGCGGATTACCCATTGTGTGGCTTCGATCCCCATGCCTTTTAGCGAGGTAGTCACCTTGATCGTCAAGTCGTCGCTGGTGCTGTCGTTCGCCAACTCGAAGACTGGAATGCCCAATGCACGGGCTTTGGCTATCGAGGAATTGTTGGCCGTTTGGCTGAGCGGTGAAATGACGATGGCATCGTATTTCGCTGCAATGGTTTCGTCCATCTTGCGCAACTGGCCTACCAAATCGCTATATCCCTCAGCCGGAAAGATATCCACGGCGACACCCAGGCGTTTGGCTTCGCTGACCACCCCGTAACTACAGCCGACCCAGTAGGGGTCTTTTATATGCGGGAACAGAAAAGCAATACGCCACGGCTTGCCGGCACGCGCGGCCATGGCGTAATGGTCATTTATCACGCGACCGCTGGCCAATGCCTCATCCGCCGATCCTTGGCGCTTGACGGGCGGGTAAATGGAATAGACAGGAATAGGATCGAATTTGTCAGCAGCTAACGCCAGTGTAGTGTCTGCTGACGCAGGAGCTGCGGCCGCGCTTAGCAAAAGAGCGCATAGGATGATTCGCTGGAAAAAGACTCTTGCCGAACCTATTATTCCAATTATGGTTTCCATTTTATTTATTTCGAGTTACAAGCAAGGCATCAGTTCTTCTGCTATTTTCACTGCACATATTATCCTCTAAATTTCGCATAAAAGAAATTCAGGGTCGGTTTTGTCCGGAAAATTGCCGAGCACCAATGTCTGATTGTTTCGGGATCGGTAATCCTGCAATCCAATGATAAATAATTAAAAATACACAGCTCCGAAACTTTAGTTAGAATCTCTATTCTCAGATAAGCCCCCAGAGAGATCATCATGTTTGAATCGGCTGAGCTTGGTCATAAAATAGACAGAGCCACTTACGATATGGAAGTGCCCAAGCTGCGCGAGGCTCTGCTGGAAGCACAGATAGATTTGGCAAAGTTGGCCAAATTTCCGGTTATTATTTTGATTGGCGGCCTGGACGGCGCAGGGCGAGGCGAAACCGTCAACTTGCTGAATGAATGGATGGACCCGCGCTTTATCCAGACCCATGGCATGGGCGAGCCGTCGGACGAGGAACTTGATCGGCCCATGATGTGGCGGTTCTGGCGTGAACTTCCTCCCAAAGGCAAGATCGGCGTATTCTTAGGCTCCTGGTATACCTGGCCGATTCTCAATCGTGTGACCGGTCGCACCAAGGCGGCTGAACTTGACCTGAGCATGGAACGCGCTAAACGCCTGGAAAAGATGCTGACCGACGAAGGCGCGCTGATCATCAAGTTCTGGATGCATTTATCCAAAGACCGGCAGGAAAAACGCCTGAAGCTGCTCGAGAAAAATCCGCAAACCCGCTGGCGTGTGACCAGCCGCGATTGGAAGCACTTCAGGCAATACGACAAATTCAGTATCGTGCATGAAAGCGTGATACGGCACACCAGCACGGCTGAAGCGCCGTGGACTATCGTCGAAGGCTACGATCCGCACTACCGCAGTTTAACCGTGGGCAAGGTGATTCTTGACGCGATACGCAAACGTCTGGATGATGCCGACATCAAAACAGTAGAGATTATTGCACCGCCGCCGTTGCCCTCCATAGACCAACTCGATATTCTGAAGACACTGGATCTGACCCAGAAGATTGACAAGAAAAAATTTAAGACCGAACTGGAAAAATATCAGGGCAAGCTTGCCTTGCTGACCCGCGAAGCCAAGTTTAAGGACATCACCGTAATCGCCATGTTCGAAGGCAATGATGCCGCAGGTAAAGGCGGCGCAATTCGTCGCATCACCAGCGCCCTGGATGCTCGCTGGTACAATATTATTCCGGTTGCTGCGCCTACCGAAGAAGAACGCGCCCAACCTTATTTGTGGCGTTTTTGGCGCCACATTCCGCGGCGCGGACGGGTGACCATTTTCGATCGTTCCTGGTATGGCCGCGTGTTGGTCGAGCGGGTTGAGGGTTTCTGCTCAAAAGTGGACTGGATGCGTGCTTACAGCGAGATCAACGATTTTGAAGCACAGTTGGTGCGCCACAATATTGTAGTGGTCAAGTTCTGGCTTGCGATCAGCAAAGAAGAGCAACTTTTACGCTTTAATGAACGCGAAAAAATCGGTTTTAAGCGCTTTAAAATTACCGAGGAAGACTGGCGCAACCGTGAAAAATGGGATGAATATGAACACGCAGTGTGCGATATGGTCGATCGCACCAGCACCGAAATTGCGCCATGGACGCTGGTGGAAGCCAACGACAAGAACTTTGCACGGATCAAGATTTTGAAAACCTTATGCAAGCGAATTGAAGCGGCGATGAAGAATAAATAGTCCGTATTGGTTCTATTTGCCAGCTGCTTGCAAATCCCATGGCTGCGGCAAAACTGCCGCTTCCAAGGCCGCTTCGATGCGATCATCCAACTGGGCAAAAAAATCCAGGCCGGTTTGCGCCTCTATGTTGTCGATACTGGTCACGAACTGCGCCATCGGCTCTTTGCCGCTGACGGTTTGCGGCATTAAAAAGCCCAATGCGATAGACGGTTTGCCGGCGGACGCTTCCGTGATATAGATCTTGTAAAACGCATCCGGTATCTCCACCGTCCAATCCGAACTTAAGCGCTCGACCGTACCGCTAAAAACCGGCCCGGTGATCACCCACACCTTGCCGAAGTTTTTGGCAAAATGCTTGATTTCTGTTTCCTCCAGGCGCTGCCACAGTTGCTGGTTGAGCTTAGACTTTTGCGGGGTGATATTAGTCATCAAAAAACTGTCCGCTTGCCCTGCCCTGCCGTAAAGATGACTCATCGCGTAATTGGGCGCCATGTGCCCACGATCGTAACCGCTGCTTTGATAACTGTCGTGACTGACGCGATTGATGCTGCGCCAGTCGGTTTCAAAGCGATTGGGGCGCTTTAGGGGCGGCGTGTTTGCTTCCGGGGTCAGCGCGTACTCCACCCACAGCGGGTTGCCGCGTAAATCCGAATAACCCAAAATAAAGCCATGATTGCGAAATATGCGGAACCAGGTGTCGATGTTATTGGCATCGCGGGCTTGCGGCGCACCTTGAAAAAGCAATTCCGGGCGGGCGATTTTAACTTCATAGCCATAGCCGCCCAAGCCTAGGCTGAAAACAATCAGCAGCAATACGGGATGCTTGCGGCTTAGGCGGAATAATCCCGGCAATAATTTAAGCAGGCTTAGTGTGGAGTTTCTTTTGCGCATTAGCGGAGGCTCTAAAAGGGTGGTCTGCAGGGGCTCTCCTGAGCGTAGACGAAGGACTCACCACGAACGGATTAAATCAAAAACGGCTATCTGTCCACGAAAGACACGAAAATATTCAAAAGAGACAACAAGCTGTAGAACATTGCCTAAAGGATGAATGGCTTAAGCAATAGAACATCTGATTTATTTCGTGTTTTTCGTGTTTTTCGTGGAAAAAATTGATTTTTCTAAGATCAAGCTAACGCTTCAGCATTAACGCTGAATAAATAGTCTTTCTTTAGACAATGATCCAGCCATTTTTGCAGGAAATAATTTAATCGCCATTTGTAATTCATGATTTCACGGCTTAATCCGGGGTCTCTAAAAACTTGTGCCACACCGGCACGGGCATGATCGCTTAATACTTCGGCCAGCTGCGCATCCAGATAAACTCTTATTTTTACGGCGGGCGCCAGATTTTTATTGAAGCAATGGCTAAGTTCCAAGGTCAATGTGTACGGTGTGCGCTCAATGATTTCAAGATGCAACGTGGTGTGATGGGGAGCGAGGCCAATAGCGGTTTCTTGAAACGCCATTAAGTCTGGAATTAGTTTAAAAAGCTTTTGATAATTCGATTCGCAGACTTGTTCGAGGCAGATTGATTTGTTGATCGGGTTTACAAAGCTCATGACCGCTGTCAATTTTCCCGGTAGCAGGCATGGGCGCTGGCGGTTTCCCAAAGCACCACTTGGGCGACGTTAAAGCCGGACTGCTTGAGATGCTGATAAATCATTTTACTCAATACTTCTGCGGTGGGATGTTCGTCCAGGGCAAGAAAGCGTTCCTTGTTTGCCGTAAGCATCGGGATGATCGGATCGTCTTTATGCAGCAGGAAATTGTGATCAAGATGCAGGTCGATGTAGGCCTCAACGCAGTCTCTAATATCGGAAAAATCGCAAACCATACCTTGATCGTTGAGTTGTTCATGCTCTATAGAAATTGAGGCCTTAACGCTATGTCCGTGTAAATTGCGGCATTTTCCGGGGTGATTCATTAACCGGTGTCCGTAACAAAAATACACCTCTTTGGTAATCGTATACATAATAAAAATAAAGCGATTCAAGTGATTTAAATTAAGGAGGATTGCCTACATGGACGTAGGCAAGGAGCGGAAACTTTAATCCCCTTTTATGCTCTTTATAGTGGCGGCAACCTCGTAGCTGCCGTCATCTTGTTGGGTACTTCGGATAACCTCAATAAAAGCAGTCATCGAGGGAGTAAGTGTATTTTTGGGAATGACGTTTACTTCCATCGCTTTGCCGGGATCAAAAAAACGGTCGGCAATAAATGTAACACCGGCACCACTGATTGATGAACAGCGTCCACGACGTACTTCATCTGAATCCGCAAGCTTGTAGGTGACGTCGCAATCTATTTCCATTCGAATAAAATTGCGTTTTTCATCGTATTCCAACATGTTATTTCTCCGATTAAGTTGGCAGGGTGAGCACCAAAAGCAGGCGATTTAAGATTGCATGGGCAGATATTTGCTGTTTTGCCCACCATTAATGTACCCACGAAACACAACGTTTATTGGTGGGCACAAAAAGCATGTGCTCACCCTGCCTGACTGCATGGCCTTAGCTATGAAGTTTACTATAAAAAGCAAATAATAGAACATGATTTGCTGTAGGGG
>CAZAUB010000057.1:0-2586 GCA_964488195.1 uncultured Methylobacter sp.
TTCATCTGCGTCGCCTAGAGGCGCCTACTTTTGGCATCTGCGTTCCATTGTATTTAATAACCAGGTATTTTATTTATTGCGAGTTACCTTGAGCAGTTACCAATTGATTTATCAAGGATATTGCACAGGCACAGGCTCCAGCTTCCAAATCTCCCGGTTATAGTCGCTGATGGTTCTATCCGTGGAAAATTTGCCGCTGTTTGCGCAATTTAATATGCTCATCCGGGTCCAGTGCTCTTTATCCTGGTAGGCCGCTTCCACACGTTTTTGCGCATCGATATAGCTTCTAAAATCTGCGATAGTCATCCACGGATCATACTTGCTTTTAATGGAGGAGATAAGATCGTCAAAAATCCCCGCTTCAAACTGATTAAAATGCCCGCTTTCCAGAAGATTCATCACCCGTTGCAAATCTTCATCCTGATCGATGATCGCGGCAGGGTCGTAATGCTCCCGCCTTGCTTCGATCTGCTCTTCGGTCAGGCCAAACAGAAAGAAGTTTTCATCGCCGACTTCCTCCCTTATTTCAATATTAGCGCCATCCAGTGTTCCGATAGTTAATGCCCCATTCATCATCAACTTCATATTGCCGGTGCCGGATGCCTCTTTTCCTGCGGTAGAAATCTGCTCGGAAAGATCGGCTGCCGGGCAAATTATTTCCATCCCTGAAACCCGGTAATCGGGCAAAAAAAACAGGGTTAGCTTGTTGCCGACATCGGGATCCGAGTTAATGACATGGGCGACATTATTAATCAGTTTAACGGTTCTTTTTGCCATGGCATAACCGGGAGCAGCCTTGCCGCCAATCAACACGCAACGTGCAACCCAGTTTGTTGTCTCGCCGCGCTTGATGAGATCATAAAGATGAATCACATGCAGGACATTTAAAATCTGCCGCTTGTATTCATGGATACGTTTAACCTGTATATCAAACAGTGCATCGGGATTTAAATCGATGTCCAGATATTGTTTTTTGTGCACAATCAGGCGCTGCTTTGCGCGTTGTTTTATCGCGCGCCAGCGATTTCGAAACCCGGCGTCTTCGGCAAAAGGCACCAGCTTTTTTAATTCGTCCAGATGGGTTACCCAGCCGTCACCGATGGTTTCGGTTATTAATGCGGCTAATTCGGGATTACACGAGGCCAGCCAGCGACGCGGAGTTACGCCGTTGGTTTTGTTGTTAAATTTATTCGGCCATAATTCATAAAAATCACGAAACAAGCCCTGTTGCAGTAACTGGGAATGCAATTGGGCAACGCCATTGACCGAAAAACTGCCGACTATGGCAAGATAAGCCATACGCACCTGCTGCTCGGCGCCTTCCTCTATGATTGACATTCTACTCAATCTGGCTTTATCACCGGGCCAATGCGCTGCAACTTCCGACATAAAATGGGCATTTATTTCAAAGATAATCTCCATCAACCTTGGCAACAATCTTTGCATGAGTCTAACCGACCATTTTTCCAGCGCTTCAGGCAGCAGGGTATGATTGGTATAAGCCATGGTTTGCCGGGTAATTCCCCAGGCTGTAGCCCATGACAGGCCATGCACATCCATTAACAGGCGCATCAGTTCGGCAATGGCGATGCTCGGATGGGTATCGTTTAACTGAAAACAGCTTTTCTCAGCGAAGTTTGCGAACCCATGTCCATGTTGCCTGGCCCAATGGGAGATGACATCCTGCAAGCTGGCGGAAGCCAGAAAATACTGCTGGCGTAGCCTCAATTCCTTGCCGTTTTCATTGGCGTCATTGGGATACAGCACCATGGTAATGTGCTCTGCGGTGACTTTTGAGGCCACCGATTCGGCATAACCACCCGCGTTAAATTCATCCAGATTAAATTCCTCAGTCGCGACGGCTTTCCATAAACGCAAGGTATTGACGGTGTTGTTTTGATACCCGGGTATCGGCGTGTCAAAGGGAACGGCCAACACATCATGAGTGCTGATCCAGCATACCCGATGCTTGCCTTGTTCATCGGTCTGTATTTCGGTATGACCGCCAAGCTTGATGCGTAATGAATATTCCAGCCGCTCGACTTCCCAGACATTGCCGTGACGCAACCAGTGATCCGGCTTTTCAACCTGTTCGCCATTGACGATGGTTTGGGTAAACATGCCGTATTCATAACGCAAACCGTAACCTACGACCGGCAATTGCAGTGTCGCGCAACTGTCGATAAAACAGGCGGCCAGACGCCCCAGCCCGCCATTACCCAATCCGGCATCAAGTTCCCTGTCAACCAGCTCTTCGATTTCAATACCCAAATCGTGCATGGCTTGGGTGGCTTCATCGGTTATGCCAAGATTAAGCATCGCATTGCTCAAGGTTCTACCCATCAAAAACTCCATCGACAGATAAAACACCTGTCTGCTATCCGTTTTGTTATAGGTTTTATAAGTGGTTTTCCAGCGTTCCATCAGCCGGTCACGAATAGACAGTGACAACGCCTCGCAGGCATAGAACGGCGATGAACGGAAATTCTCGTCCCGCCCCAGCAAATGGACGTAATACCGTTTAAAGTCATCAATAAAATCCTCTTTCTTTATTCCCAATATAGCGACATCGGTAATTGAAGATTT
>CAZAUB010000057.1:2686-8679 GCA_964488195.1 uncultured Methylobacter sp.
TCAATATCGCTGGCATAAGGAATGGCAGTCGTTAAAATCTCGGGGTGACTCTCAACCAAGTTGTCCATGATGTCCCTGTGCATTTTTTTGCGCCGGTCGGCCATGGAGAAAAACGGAATCAGCGCCAGTTTGTTCAAGCCGTTATCTTCGATAAATTTTTTCAGCTGTTCCAGCGTTCTTAACGACAACGTGGTAGGAATAATCGGCGACAACAAAACATCTGCGGCCTCAAAAACGGCTTCGGATAATAACGAAATATTGGGCGGACAATCCAAAAAAATAAAATCGTATTCTTCTGCCAAGGGTTTCAGGAGTTTTTTAAGTTGTTGAGTCGGCTTTTTCTTGGTATCCAGAACCAGATCAAGATTTCTGAAGGAGAAATCGGCCGGTAATAAATCCAGGTTTTCAAAGTCAGTGCCTTTAATCAGGCCGTCCAGTTCGCGCTTTCCGGCGATTAACTCTTTGCTGCCGCCTTTGATCTTGGGCTTGATGCGAAAATAATAACTGCTGGCTCCCTGTGGATCAAGATCCCAAACCAGGGTGCGGCAACCGTTGCGGGCGGCCGTGTGTGCCAGATTAACCGCGCTTGAAGTTTTGCCAACTCCCCCCTTGATACTATAGACAGCTAACACATTCATTGTGGTCTCGTATTTACACTGATTAAAGTTGGATCACGATAACACAACCACTGCTATTGACAAGACTACTCAACTTAAGTGGTGAGTGGTAAGTAGCGAGTGGAAAAGCAACTCACCACTTACCACTCACTACTTGCTGGCCCCTCGCTACGCTCTCCCCATTTCCCTAGCAAGCCGTACGCCGTTGCGATTGCCTTGTTTGACAAGGTATAACGCGTCATCCGCCCATTTCATCAATTCTTTCCAGCCTGGCTTGGCTCCTATAGAGCCTGCCACACCAATACTGACGGTAACTGGGCGGCGCAATACGAATCCTTGAGGCTGGTTTTTTTCAATGGAGCTGCGGATACGCTCGGCCAACAACAGGGCGGTGGTGCCGTCGGTAATGGGAGCGATAACCAGAAACTCTTCACCACCGAGTCGACAGACAATATCATTGGTGCGAGCGGCTTCTCGCATCAGGTTGGCTGCATGAACCAGCACCTGGTCACCGACATCATGCCCCAAGGTGTCATTGACTGATTTGAAATGATCCAAATCCAGTATTAAAACACTCAACGGTTGATTAGCGCGTAGCGCAGTCGCAGCCTCTTGTTCCAGGCGGCTCAGCGCATATCGTCTATTGGGTAAGCCGGTCAAAATGTCCGTATTCGCCATAAGCTTAAGACGGCGATTAGCTGCCGCCAGCTCGGCAGTATAATGCTGGATGTCCCGACTCTCTTTCTCCAGTTCATGTTGCAGCATGATGATACGTTGCCCGGCCTGGAGGCGCGCCAGCAGCACACGAAGGCTGACCGGCTTAATCACATAGTCGTCGATACCGGCATCGAAGGCTTCAACCAGAGCATCCTCATCTTCCCTGGAGGTAAGCATAATAAGGTATATGTTTTTACCAAAGACCGATGCACGCAACGCCTTACAAAGGGCTAAGCCATCCATGGGTTTCATGAGCCAATCGGTAATCACCAATTGCGGCCTATGTTCAATGACATGCTTTAGCGCGGATGCACCGTCACGACACATCGCGACCTGATTCCCCGACTCTACAAGCTGCTTGGAAAGACGTGCCAGCATCATGGGGTCGTCATCGACCAGCAACAAGTCCAAGCCAGGCGGAACCGATTCCAAGGCAGCAGCAGTTTTTAATAAGGGCTGGCGTACATCCGTTTTAACGTCGATTAACTTTCCCCACTCGTGCCAAAGCGCGATTGTTTCATCGACAAACGTGAGCAGCGCCGGTTCGTCCAACGCGTGAAAGCTGGCCTCCTCTGTCAAATCCGGCAACAACACGGTACGATGGGCTTCATCAGCCACGCAATAGTTTCCGATCAGTCGGGCGAAAATCAGTTGCCTGGCAAACTGGTCAATTCGACCAAGCCCTGCTACTTTCCTCTCAAAGCTCATTTTCAGGGCATCCAGAAATACCGCAGGAAATCCCCAGTCGGCCAGCAACATTAGGCTCAAAGCATTATGATCGATGGCGAAACGCTCACGCTCCAAAGCAAGAAGTTGCTTACCCTCTGCCGCACCAAGACATTCGCCATAAATCTCCGACCAGGCGGTTGCCAGAGCGAGACGGCCGATGTCGCCAAGCAGTCCCACTGTAAACGATTCCTCGGGTAATACTGTGTGTTCTCGGGCAGTGATGGCCGCGATGGACACCGACATCGCCAGGGATCGCGACCAGTAGGCTTCGTAATCAAACCCCGGACAATGTCCCTTACTGTTGTTGCCAATCAGGGAAAGGCTCAGCGCGAAGTCGCGCACTGTCTGCATACCCATCATCATTATTGCAGTTTGAACATCGGCGATGGGGCGCCGAGCCCCGAAAGCCGCCGAATTGGCGAAGCGCAAGATACGCCCGCTTAGGGCGGGATCGACTTTAACCAGTTGGCTCACCTGCTGCACGGTGGCATCGTTTTGTTGCACGAGTTGCATAATAGCCAACGCCGTTCCCGAAGGGGAAGGCAGGCGGTCAGCGGCTTTTAGTTCATTAAGGTTGAATTCAGTCTTCATTGATTTTGTTCTTTTCTTACACGCAGATTGTCGACTAGATCCACCGTGGCCTGGGTCAAGTCATGGGTCATCAACTGGAAATCAGCATCGACAACGTTGCCTGCAGGATGTAGGTAAGGGGCAGGAGCGGAAGCTTTACGGGCGACGTGTTCCAGGTTTGCCGCAAGGCTGATTACTTTTTCGGCACAAAAATGCCCGGCCATGCCTTTAATGGCATGAGCGGCATCGGCCAGCGCAAGAAAATCGGCTCGAGACAGCGCAGCACCCAATTCTGCCACAGACAGGGGCGCCCCTTCGAGAAATAAATCTATCATCTCGGTCAGTAAATCATGATCGTCATACAGCCTTTTAAGCGCTGAAGATTCATCCCAACATGCGGTTGACTGTTCAATGGGCGCATGCAATGCGCCCCTACCCCTGGGTTGTTCACTTTGTAGGGGCGAATTCATTCGCCCATGGGCGACTAAAGTCGCCCCTACAGAGCGGTAGGGCGTGATTTCAGGGGCTGACGGCATGCCTAGCCAGCGCGCCAAAACCACTGCCAGTTCGGTTCGAGTGACGGGCTTGCTAAGATAATCGTCCATGCCTGCGGACAGGCATTTTTCGCGCTCTCCGACCGATGCATGGGCGGTAAGCGCTATAATTGGCGTACGTAACTTGCCGTCTACGGCTATTTCCCGTTCGCGTAAGGTGCGCGTGGCTTCGTAACCATCCATGACCGGCATTTGGCAATCCATCAACACCAGGTCGTAGGCTTGACGCTCCAGTTGATCCAGCGCCACTTGCCCGTTATTGGCCAGATCGGGCTTAAGTTGAAACTTGGCGAGCTGGGAAAGTATCACTTTTTGGTTGACCTTATTATCTTCCACCACCAGTACCCGTTTGCCGCTGTAATCGGGCAAGACCTCTTTTACCTTGGCTACATGAGCGGTTTTCTGGTCGGGAAGATGTAATGCCTCGATAACGGCATCAAAAAGCTGTGATTGCCGTACCGGTTTTAACAGGCTTTGAGTGTATCCCAACTCAAGTCTTTCGACTTGTGAACCTATGCTGCCTGAGGATAAAAGAATACGTGGTGTGTCGGCAATGACGGGATTTTCAATGATAGCGCGAGCCAGAGCAAAGCCGTCCATATCCGGCATTTGCATATCCGACATCAGCAAAGCATAGGGTTCGTTTCGTAGCACGGCGGCTTCGAGTTCAACGAGTGCCGCAGGCCCGCTGTCTACTTCGCTTAAAGTAAAACCCCAGTTGTTTAAGTAATGCGTCAGAATCATGCGGTTGGTGGCGTTATCATCGACTATCAAGGCACGCTTGTCGGCAAAGTTAGCCTGCGGAACCGGGACGTCGTTATCCACCGGCACCAATGGCAAAGTAAACCAAAAGTTTGCCCCTTGTCCCAGAGCACTTTCAACGCCGATGCGGCCGTTCATCAGCATAACCAGATCCTTGCTGATGGATAGGCCAAGTCCCGTGCCGCCGTAACGCCGGGAGGTGGAACTGTCAGCCTGGGAAAACGCCTGAAACAGGCGCGCTTGCGCCTCGACAGTAATACCGATACCGGTATCCGCCACCTCAAAACGTAATGTGGGAGCGGCTTTAGCCGCGCTTGTCGAGACTAAAGTCTCTACCACAGACGACGCCGACACTTTTACCGAGACTTCACCCTGCTCGGTAAATTTAACGGCATTGCCGATCAGGTTGGTAAGCACTTGCCGGATGCGCGTGGGATCGCCGTGCCAACGTAGCGGCAGATTCGACGGCAGAAAGCAGTTTAATTCCAGGCCCTTGCCGTGGGCGCGACTGGACAGCAATGTGCAAACTTCTTCCACCAAATCCGGCAGATTAAACTCAAGCTGCTCCAACTCGATTTTACCCGCCTCCAGTTTGGAAAAATCCAGAATATCGTTGATGATGGTTAACAAAGATTCTGCCGAGTTTGCCGCGATCTCTATCAGATCCCATTGCTCACGAGATAGTTGCGTATCTTGCAAAAGATCCAGCATGCCCAACACGCCGTTCATCGGAGTGCGAATTTCATGACTCATATTGGCCAGGAACTCAGTCTTGGTCTGTGCAACCTGCAAGGCTGCGTCACGCGCCGCTTCCAACGTGGCACTGGCCTGATTCTGGAGCAGCCTGAGTGCCGCTTCCTCTTCGACCTGCTTGCTGACATCATGCTGAATCTGTACATAACCGGACAGTGTGCCGTTTGCCGTCAGAATCGGCGTAATATTGGTCTTGGCCCAGTATTCCAGCGTGTCTTCCGAGGCGATCCCGGAGCTACGACTGTCGTTTTCACGCCCCGGAGTGGAAACATTGCCTACAGGATGTAGGTAAGGGGCGTGAGCAATCGTAGGGGCGACCGGCCGGTCGTCCCCTACATTGCCTCGGCGGCGACCCCGCAGCCGACCTGACCAGGGCTCACTACAGCGGAGCCTGCTTTGCATCTCGGACAGCGCTTGCTGATCGGCGGTAGGACTGTCCAGCACGTAGGGTTTTTGTCCCATCAGCGCATTCTCTGTCCAGCCGGTGAACAGGCACAGCGCCGGGTTGGCATATTGAATGAGTCCCTCTGCATTGGTGATAAGTATCATCTCGCTGCTGGCGTCCAACGCGCGCTTGAGCGCCGTCAGTTTTAATTCATTCGCTTTTCGGGTGGTAATATCCCGGCGTATCGAAATATATTGCTTGGGCTTGCCGACTTTATCCAGCACAGGCGCAATAGTGCTATCCACCCAGTACAATTCGCCATCTTTACGGCGATTGCAGAACTCCCCGCGCCATACCTGTCCTCCGGCAATAGTACTCCACATGTTGCGGATGAAATCCTGATCGTGATGGCCGGAGTTGACAATATGATGACCCTGTCCGGTGAGTTCATTCTGCGAATAACCCGAGACTTTGCAAAACATGTCGTTAGCGTAGACGATGCGACCCTGAACGTCGGTGATACTAAGCAAAACATGATTTTCCAGAGCGTCCAGCAACTCTCTATTGGATGTCGTCTGTTCCTGATCGACCTGCAAGGCCGGCGGTCGTATCGCCAGCAACCACAACAGCGGCGAACTAAGTACAGTCAGCAGGATAATGTTAAAAACGGTACCCTGCAAGGGCGACAATACAACTCCCCATTGATAAGTCGCATCAAGCAACAACATGACCAGCATTTCGGAAACACCGATGACTGCAATGATGATACCTAACGAACAGAGAAAATTACGTTTCGGATATTGCGGCGGCGACAATGGAGTTGACATCTTATTTGATTTTATCTGTTTATCACTATATAGATTACGAATAATAGCCTGATTATCAGGGTATCGCCATTTTTTGAGC
>CAZAUB010000057.1:8779-10133 GCA_964488195.1 uncultured Methylobacter sp.
AACTCTCGCCGTACCTGCTCCCGGCAGGCTTACGGCATACACACCATCCTTGGCGATAAATAAGAAACCATGACTGAAGCAACCGCGTTATTTTCCGAGGCAAAACTTGTAATTCCAGGCGGCGTAAACTCGCCGGTACGATCCTTTAGCGGCGTAGGCGGCACACCGGTTTTTATCGACCATGCCCTGGGCGCTTATATCTACGACAGTTCCGGCAATCGTTATATTGACTATGTCGGCTCCTGGGGGCCGATGATTTTAGGTCATGCCCACCCGGAAGTCATTGCGGCAGTCAAGCAGGCATGCGACAAAGGCCTGAGTTTTGGCGCACCGACCGAAATCGAAACGCTGATGGCCAAACGGGTTTGCGAGCTGATGCCATCCATCGACATGGTCAGAATGGTCAGTTCCGGCACCGAGGCGACCATGAGCGCCATTCGACTGGCCAGAGGCTATACCGGCCGAGATAAAATCGTTAAATTCGAGGGTTGTTATCACGGCCACTCCGATGCCTTATTGGTCAAGGCCGGTTCCGGCGCATTGACTTTTGGCGTGCCCAGTTCTCCCGGCGTACCTGCTTGTGTCGCTGAAAACACCATCACCTTAACCTACAACGATAGCGAATCGGTCAAAGCGCTGTTTGCAGAATGTGGTGGGCAAATCGCCTGTATTATCGTGGAGCCGGTCGCCGGGAATATGAACTGCATTCCGCCGCAGCCCGGTTTTCTGGAAAGCTTGCGGCAGGTCTGTGATCAATATAATAGCGTACTGATTTTTGATGAAGTGATGACCGGTTTTAGGGTGGGCTTAAACGGTGCCCAAGGGCTTTATAATGTTAATCCCGATTTAACCACACTAGGCAAAATCATCGGCGGCGGCATGCCGGTCGGCGCTTTTGGCGGCTCACGTAAAATCATGGAATGTCTTGCGCCACTCGGCCCTGTCTATCAGGCAGGTACGCTTTCCGGTAATCCTGTCGCCATGGCCGCCGGTTTAAAAACCCTGGAATTGATCGACCAGCCGGACTTTTACCCCGCGTTAACCGCTAAAACCGAAAAATTGACTTCAGGCCTGAAAGAACGCGCCGGTCAGGCCGGTATCGCGATGACCACCAACAGCGTCGGCGGCATGTTTGGATTGTTTTTCAGTGCAGAGACGCAAGTAAGCCGCTTTGCCCAAGTCATGCAGTGCGATCAAAACCTGTTTAAACGCTTTTTCCATGCCATGCTTGGGCAAGGTGTTTATCTGGCGCCTTCAGCATTTGAGGCCGGTTTTGTTTCGGCCGCGCACAGCGATGAAGACCTGGAAAAAACCCTGGATATTGCGGAAGCCATATTCAAGCGTTTGTAACCTT
>CAZAUB010000058.1:0-3155 GCA_964488195.1 uncultured Methylobacter sp.
TGCATAACCCACAGGGATGTGGGGAATGCAGATTTTGCATGGAGCAAAATATCTGTCCATGCAGTCGTAAAGCGCCTACTGTTGGTGATTGGCGGTTTGCTATCGCGAAACCGCTCTACAGCTCTCTTGGCTCTTAATTTGTGTCAGGTTTTAGATTATGCCACAAATCTTATGGCTAAAGCTTCCCTGCAATGATTTTCAAGCCTGACTTAAACCAAGCTCGTGCAATTGCATGTTAATAATTTTAAGCGCGGCCAAGACCGCAGCAAAAACCTGGTTGGAATGAACGGCGCGGGTTTTGCGCAGTTCACCAGCGCAATCCCAGGTGATGACGCACTCGGTTAAGGCGCTGGTATGACCGCCTTTGGGTATCCGTACTTCATAATCGGCCAGTGCGGGCAAGGTGTAGTTATGCTGCTTCATAACCTTGTTAATCGCATCGACAAAGGCATCGAAGCCGCCGTTACCGGAGCCTGAGGCAATATGCATCATGCCGTTTACCCTGACTCGCAGGCTGACAGTCGATTCTAAATTGAGACCGCTGGTGATCGAGCAGTTGAGCAATTTGATATGCTGATAATTCTTGCTCTCCAGTACGTCGGCAATAATGAAAGGCAGGTCATCGGTGGTGATGGTTTCTTTGGAATCGCCGAGGCTGACGATCCGAGCCAGCACTTTTTTCTGGTTTTCTTCCGACAAATCAAGTTCCAGCATCTCCAGGTTTTTTTTCAGCGATGCTTTGCCGCTCATCTTCCCCAATGCGTAGCTTCGGGTGCGGGAGAAACGTTCCGGGCCTAATTTGGTTTTGTACAATCCGCCTTTGTGATCGCCATCGGCATGGATGCCTGCGGTCTGGGTGAAGACATCGGCGCCGACTATCGGCGCATTGGCTGCGACGCGTTTGCCGGAAAAGTTCTCAACCATCGCGCTGATGCGCACGATATGGCTTTCATCGATAGACAGCTGCATGTTCATTTTATCGCGCAATACCACGGACACTTCGGCCAGCGAGGCATTACCGGCGCGTTCGCCCAGGCAGTTAACGGTGCAGTGTATGGAGTTGATACCGGCGCGAACTGCTGCCATCACATTGGCGGTGGCCAGGCCGTAGTCGTTGTGCGGATGAAAATCAAATTGCAGTTTCGGGTAGCGCTTGCACATATCGCCGAGGCTTGAAACTACTTCGTCAGGCGACAAAACGCCTAGGGTATCGGGTAGCATGAAATGGCTGATGCCTGAGTGCTGCAAGTTGTCCATCAAGCCGTAAACATAGTCCGGGTCGTCGTGATAACCGTTCGACCAGTCTTCCAGGTATACATTGACTTTCAGGCCTTGCTCCAGTGCGTAGTTAACGGTTTGCAAAATGTCTTCGGTATGTTGCGCCAAGGTTTTGCCCAGCTGGACACGGCAATGCTTTTCGCTGCCTTTGATCAGCAGGTTGATCACCTCGCCACCGGTTTCAACTATCCAGTCGACACTGCGTGTGTGGTCGACAAAGCCCAGAACTTCTACACGTCCGGCAAAACCTTCCTGTTGCGCCCATTGATTGATGCTAGTAACCGCTTCTTTTTCGCCTTGTGAGACACGAGCAGAGGCAACCTCAATCCTGTCCACCCGTAGCGACTGCAACAGGGCTTTGGCAATGCTGACTTTTTCCACGGGCGTGAAGGAAACGCCTTGGGTTTGTTCGCCATCACGCAAGGTGGTGTCCATCAGCTGGATGTGTCTTGAATCTGTGGACATGATTGTCGCCTGTGTTCTCAATGTAAGCGGATTGATTAATATTTTGTCGGGTTACGCTACGCTCGGCAATTGCTCCTGCATTGCTCTACCTCCTGCATCCATGCAGTCGTAACCCGACCTACACGGCTATTCGATAGTTAGAAAAATGGAACTCGGCACACCGCTACGCTGCTCCTGCATTGCTCTACCTCCTGCATAATCCACATGGATGTGGTGAATGCAGATATTGCATAAGGCCATGGATGGCCTGTAGTAGAGTAATGCAGGAGTCATGTAGGGTATGCTGTGCGTACCTTCCGGCATTCGACTACATGGTTAATTGTTTAGGTAATGCAGTCAAAATTGCTCTTAATGCTTTATTTACCGATTCAGAATCAGTAAAAACTTTAGCAACATCTTCATCAAGTGTGACGTTAATTGTTTTTTGGGCAAATCGATTCGGTTTCGCTTTGCTGTAATCAAAATTATATTCGGGTAATAAATCTTCAGTGTTTCTTTGCGCGCTCATGATTTTTTATCTCCATGGTAGTAGCCATTCTTGCACTGATAATTCGGATAACACCATCAGCGCGTTCTGTAAAAGAGACAACGAGGAGTCTAGCTTTATTTGACATTCCAATAATCAACTCACGTTGTTCATCAATGGAATGCCAAACATCATCAAAAATACTTGCCAGCGAATCATCAAAAACTGTTTTGGCTTCATCAAAAGTAACGCCATGCTTTTGGAGATTGCTCCCTGCTTTGTTTTCGTTCCATTCAAATTCCATATGTTTTTGTCAAAAACCACTAAAACTTAAGATCTATTAGTCATGTAGGATACGCTACATGGCTTAAGCCCAAAGCCAAGGAAAGTTTTTCTTATGCTGCTGTTCATACTGGTCAATCTTATCGGCATGCTTTAAGGTCAAGCCGATGTCATCCAGTCCGCTTAACAGATTGCTCTTGCGAAACGGGTCTATCTCAAAGCTGAATCCATTACCGCCAGGCGTGGTTACCAGCTGGTTTTCAAGATCGACGACAAAACGTACGCCTTCGTGATCGGCAATTTCGGCCATCAATTTGTCCAGCTGGTTTTTATCGACTTTTATCGCCAGGATGCCGTTTTTAAAACAGTTGTTATAAAAAATGTCGGCATAGCTGGTGGATATTATGGTGTTAAAACCATAATCGGCAATCGCCCAAGGCGCGTGTTCACGGGACGAGCCGCAACCGAAATTGTCGCCAGCCACCAGGATTTTAGCGCCCTTGAACGCAGGCTTGTTCAGTTCGAATTCCGGATTATCGCTGCCATCTTCATTAAAACGCCAATCGTGAAAAAGATGCACGCCAAAGCCGCTACGTTCCACTCTTTTTAAGAACTGCTTGGGGATGATCTGGTCGGTATCGACATTGCTGCGATTCATCAATGC
>CAZAUB010000058.1:3255-9964 GCA_964488195.1 uncultured Methylobacter sp.
AAGGTTGCGAATATCGACAAAATGGCCTGCCGCCGCTGCGGCCGCTGCCATTGCAGGCGAAACCAGATGCGTGCGTCCACCTTTGCCCTGACGGCCTTCAAAATTGCGGTTTGAAGTGGATGCGCTACGCTGGCCTTTAGTCAGCTCATCGCCATTCATCGCCAGACACATGGAACATCCGGGTTCACGCCATTCCCAACCGGCCTCGATAAAGATTTTATCCAGGCCCTCTTCTTCAGCCTGTTTCTTGACGTGATAGGAACCGGGAACGGCAATGGCGGTGACGCCTTCGGCAACCTGTGTGCCTTCTGCCATTTCGGCGGCGATCCTGAAATCTTCGATACGGCCGTTGGTGCAAGAGCCGATAAACACAAAATCTATAGGAATGTCGGTTATTTTGGTATTCGGCGTCAAGCCCATATAGGCCAACGCGCTTTCACAGGCTTTGCGCTTTATTTCATCGGCAAAACTTTCCGGCGCAGGCACGAGGCCATCAACTCCAACCACTTGTTCCGGCGATGTTCCCCAGGAAACTTGCGGCGCAATATCGGCTGCATCAAGCGTGACGGTTGCATCAAACTCCGCGCCTTCATCGCTGGGCAGACTCTTCCAGTAAGCCAATGCCTGATCCCAGTATTGACCGGATGGCGCAAACTCGCGTCCTTCCAGGTACTCGTAGGTTTTCTCGTCGGGAGCGACCAATCCCGCTCTGGCTCCGGCTTCAATCGCCATGTTGCACAGCGTCATCCGGCCTTCCATCGACAGCGCCCTGATTGCAGTACCGGTATATTCAATCACATAGCCGGTACCGCCCGCCGTGCCGATTTTACCGGTAATCGCCAAAGCAATATCCTTGGCCGAGGCGTATTTGGATAACTCGCCATTGACCTCTACCTGCATGGTTTTGGATTTTTTCTGCGGCAGCGTTTGAGTCGCCATCACATGTTCGACCTCGGAAGTGCCGATGCCGAAAGCCAGCGCGCCGAAAGCGCCATGCGTCGCGGTATGGCTGTCGCCGCAAACCACCACCATGCCGGGGTGGACGAAACCATGCTCAGGCACAACAACATGAATCACACCGTTATTCGGGTCTGTCATGTCATACAGCTTCAGGCCGTTCACGCGGCAGTTTTCAGCCATGGTTTCGATCTGTTTTTTGGCAATAGGATCGGCAATCGGCAGGTTGCGATTTTTGGTCGGTACGCAGTGATCCATCGTAGCAAGAATGCTGTGCGGATTGCGCACCTTGCGACCGGACAAACGCAGACCTTCAAAGGCCTGGGGACTGGTGACTTCATGCATCAAATGTCGATCAACATAAAGCAAAGGAGCCTGCCCGGCCTCATCAACGACAAGGTGGCTGTCCCAGATTTTTTCGTACATGGTCTTTTTCATAGCGTATTCCAAAGCTTGCATACCGGCTCTACATTGAGCGTACGGCGTGTTACGGGGTCAATCAAAAGCATAATAAAGCTATG
This sequence comes from uncultured Methylobacter sp., assembly GCA_964488195.1. GTDB lineage: Bacteria > Pseudomonadota > Gammaproteobacteria > Methylococcales > Methylomonadaceae > Methylobacter_A. Next base: position 4,734 of record CAZAUB010000058.1, read on the forward strand.
CGTAACTATATATTATCCTCTAAAAGAGACATTGTTTGCAATTTGGTAAAAATGCTCTCGTACCGAAGAGTATTTAAAAGATGGGGTGCTATATAAAAAAATCAAGCTGTCTTTTGGGCTCTCACCCGGCAAGTGCTCTTGCATCTTTATCGTTAAAACGTACCGCAAAGAAATTGCATGTTGCTGTGCCTTGGATTTCCCTGCCTTCAATTAAAGGAATATCCATGTCGCCAGTATGCTTGCGATGCGTATACCTGAACCAACGAGTAGTTGTTCGCACCAATTTTTCCAGCACTAAAATTCCTGATCCAGAAACTTGCCGATCGAAACTATTGCCGAAAGCAGATGCTGATCTGCATAGGCCGAACCGATTACCTCAAGCAGTTTTTGGTTTGATTTTCCCTGCCGCATCCGGTTCATGACCCTTACCTGCCAATAAGGCATCCAACATCGGTTGATAACCGGGTTGCCAGGCTTCAGCTCATTAAAGGTATTTCATAGCGACTTAAGGATTTGCTTGCCGGAGCAATCCAAATCACCCCAAAACCAAACGGAAAAATGCTCGCTATCGGCAACCAGCCAGGCCAGGAACGTTGGCTTGATGCCTCCGCCAGACTGCCGTGACCTGCGAAATAAACCGAAGCGCCTGTGGTCGAGCACAAACGTTTGGCGGCACCCTTAAAACACTATGCAAACACCAGCGCCAGCCCGGAAAACGACCTGAAGTATCCCGCGTCGCTCAATCAAAGCTGGCCGGATTTTCGATAAACAGTACGCCGACAAAATCGTCCTTCGGCAAAAACACCTGTAGCGACACAAAAACTAAAAATGGGGTAAAGCAGGGGGCATTGAAACGTGATTTTTATTTTTGGCATAAAAAAGCCGGTGTTACCCGGCCTTGATTTTTACATCATCATTTTGTGGACTCAAGACAAAATCCTCAATCCGCACCCAAGATATGGATTAGCTTCTCCGGTTTTGGTGTAATGGAGCCAACTGTACGACAAAATGTCTTTTGATAGCCATGCAAGTCTAAATAGCGGGAACAGCGTGAACCAAGATCAGATCTTTTTGCCAGGCGTTCATCAGGCGTATGCGTCTTCGATCCGAAGTTCGATGTTCATTAAAATCTATTATTGTGACTAGGCACATATGTCTTAAATCGTTATCCACTGAACGGTTAAAATATTCACGGACTGTAATGCATTTTTTTTTAAAAAACGTTCCGTTAAGCCTTTTAACTACTCTTTTTCCTACTTCTTTTGGGAAAACCCTAACCAAACCATGCTTTTCAAGTGCCTTTGAATCAACTTCCTGTATCGTGAAAGTTTCTATATCCTCAATCGATATTTTAGAGTAAACCTTACCTAAGAAGCAGTCATTAATAACTCTATTTATGAAGGTGGCGATTTCATATTTATGGGTTTCAAGGGGGATGTTTTTAAGGAAAATAATCATACAAGCACCACTTCAAATGATTAAATTTAAGACAGATCATTTGATCTGTTTTTGATAATAACTTAACTAAATAATATATTCAAATTTTGAAAACAGGTGATCGTTAGCCTAGAAGATCACTTATCAAGATTGTAATTTTTTAGTGTAAAACCGCATCCATTTTTATCAGTTTATAAATAAGCATTAAAAACAATCTGATAGAAATTTCCCCGGGTCAATTTTGACGCTGATCAATTTTTTTTATTTTATCAAGAAAACCTGAAATTAACCTTAAACTTTAACTGTGAACTGCTCTTTCAACTTTTGGCCCTATTTACTCTATGTTCGGCTGCTAGGGTTTCGGTTGTATTTTGCTTTCCTTCATTTTTTGGAGGAAAGCGCTTTCAGTATATTAATTACCCTTAAATCCATTCCTGATTAGCGTCTTAATCGGCCTGCGCGCCGCAAATAGCGGGTTTCGGTGGTTTCGTGTGGGACTGTCCTGGCATAAAAAAACCCCGCGAAGCCATATAACTTGCGGGGTTGTGAGTTGGTCTGAGCCTGCTTGAAACAGGCCTAACCTTTACAAGCTGTAATACATATCGTATTCAGCTGGATGTGTACTCATACGAAGACGAGTCACTTCTTCCATTTTCAGAGCAATGTAACCGTCAATCACGTCATCGGTGAAAACACCGCCGCGTTTCAAGAATTCACGGTCACTGTCCAGAGCATCTAATGCCTGGTCAAATGAATGACAAACTTGCGGGATGTTTTTTGCTTCTTCGGCAGGCAAGTCATACAAATCTTTATCCATGGCATCGCCAGGATGGATTTTATTTTGAATGCCGTCCAAACCCGCCATCATCATGGCTGAAAACGCCAGATAAGGGTTTGCTGTCGAATCAGGGAAGCGAACTTCGATACGACGGCCTTTTGGATTGTTGACAAAAGGAATACGGATAGAAGCTGAACGGTTACGTGCTGAGTAAGCCAACATAACAGGCGCTTCAAAGCCCGGAACCAGACGCTTGTAGCTGTTGGTTGAGGCGTTGGTGAAAGCGTTCAGGGCTTTAGCGTGCTTGATAATGCCGCCGATATAAAACAGTGCAATTTCAGACAAGCCGCCGTACAAATCGCCAGTAAACAGGTTAACGCCGCCTTTAGCTAAAGATTGATGTACGTGCATACCACTGCCGTTGTCGCCCACTAAGGGTTTAGGCATGAAGGTTGCTGTTTTTCCGTAAGCGTGAGCTATGTTGGCGACGACATATTTCAGTTCCAGAACTTCATCGGCTTTTTTAACCAGTGTGTTGAACTTCACACCAATTTCGCACTGACCAGCCGTTGCCACTTCGTGATGATGAACTTCAGTGGTCATGCCCATTTCTTCCAACGTCAAACACATTGCAGAACGCATGTCCTGAAGTGAATCGACAGGAGGCACAGGGAAATAGCCGCCTTTAATACCAGGACGGTGACCGGTGTTACCGTCAGGATAGACTTTTTCTGAGTTCCAGCCCGCTTCTTCTGAATCGACTTTGTAAAAAGAGCCGCTCATATCGGTGCCCCAACGGACATCGTCAAAAATGAAGAATTCGTTTTCAGGGCCGAAGAATGCGGTATCTGCAATGCCGGTTGATTTTAAATAGGCTTCTGCGCGTTTGGCTAATGAACGTGGATCACGCTCGTAACCTTGCATGTTTTTGGGTTCAATGATGTCGCAACGCAAGATCAAGGTGTTGTCATCAAAGAACGGATCCATAACCGCCGTGGATGGATCAGGCATTAAGATCATGTCTGATTCATTGATGTGTTTCCAACCGGCAACTGAAGAACCGTCAAACATATTACCTTCTTCAAAGGTATCTTCGTCAATCGAATGAGCAGGGAATGTGACATGTTGCTCTTTACCGCGGGTGTCACAAAAACGAAAATCGACGAATTTTACGTCGTTTTCTTTGATCAATTTAAGTACTTTTGCTGCAGACATTTATTTCGTCTCCTAAAGATGGGTTATATGGAATCTGTGTTTTATGCCAAACGGGGGTAACGATACCATTTTTTTTGCTGGATTAGCCACTAAAAAAACGAGGCTGAATAAACGGCGTTTGTTTAGCGTGAGGATGATCAGGATAACTAGCGCCCAGTTATGGTGCGATAATGATCCTGCTTGCCCAATAATAGTGCGAATTGTTTCTGTTTTGTTGCGTCAAGGCGATGATTATCGGGAAATTTTGGATGATTTTTTTATGAGCAGGCATTTTAACTCATTGAAGATTAATAAAATAAATCCAGTATATTCAAAACCATCACCTAAAAATCCATAGCACTATCACAGTTGGCATTTTACTTGCTCTAAGTTGTTTAGCGGGCATCTTGCCTTAAATTCAATCAATTAAAGGATCCTTAATATGAAAAGCCATCCAAGCAATAATCGTTTCAATCTAAAGCCGCTGGCTTTGGGCATAGCGCTGGTTTCTGTTTTTGGTGTGGCACAGGCGAAGAGTTTAACCGAGGCGAGCACGTTGCTCGAAACGGTAGGCGACCCTAACGAAAGCCAGTTCATGAAAAATCTTGGCTTGAAAATCGGCGGCTGGGCCAACGCCGGCGTTACCTATAACGCGACAAGCCCTGATAATGGGTTCAACGGCCCGGTTACTTTCGGTGATCGTTCCGCCGAATTCCAGCTGAATCAACTAAATATATTTGCGCAACGCGCCGTGGCGGCAGAAGGCGACGCATGGGATTTCGGCGGGCGTTTCGATGCGATGTTCGGTACCGATTCTATTTTTACCCAGGCTTATGGTAGCCCTGCATTTGATTTTAACAGTGGAACTGCTAAGAATCGAGGCAATTGGGATCTTAACTTACTCGGCAGCGACAGCAACCGTTTTTACGACATTGCACTCCCGCAAGCTTATGCCGAGGTTTATGCACCTATCGGTAACGGTCTTAATATCAAGGCCGGTCATTTTTATACACCGATCGGGTATGAGACCGTTCCGGCTCCCGACAACTTTTTCTATACCCATGCTTACACCATGCAATATGGCGAACCGTTCACCCATACCGGGGTGATGGGTAACTATACGGTAGATAAAAACTGGGCAGTCATGGGTGGAGCTACCACGGGTAGTGCTTCCGGGGGCTGGGATGGCAGTTTTAACCAACAATTAGGTAACTGGGGCGGCTTAGCCGGTACGACCTGGACCAGCGATGACAAAAACACTTCAGCCAATATCAGCGGTACCTATGGAGCTACTTCAGAGCAGAGTAGCCAAGCCTGGGGTTTGTACAGCATAGTGTTGAAGCACAATATCACTGATAAAACCCATCTGGTTTTGCAGCATGATCATGGTTACGCCAATGGTGTTTTACTGGGTGGCGCGTCTACAGATACCGAATGGTATGGTCTCAACTCGCATTTAACCTACGACATCAAGGACAATCTGACGGCGGGGGTTCGGGCTGAATGGTTCCGCGATCAGAACGGTTTTAGAGTTTGCTCTCCGGGTCGTGTAGCCGCAGCTACCAACGGTGCAGGAAACAGTTATGCCATTGGTGGTCAAGTTAACAACAGTACCTGTAATGCTGCCAGCTATTACGCAGTCACTGCGGGGGTAAACTGGAAGCCAATGAAGTGGTTGAATATTCGTCCGAATGTTCGCTATGACTGGGTGGATGGAAGAGTTGCTGCTACAGGCAGTCAGTACCGGCCTTTCGGTAATGCCAAGCAGGATCAATTTCTGTTCTCTACCGACTTCAACGTTAACTTTTAATCCTACGAACTG
>CAZAUB010000059.1:0-8087 GCA_964488195.1 uncultured Methylobacter sp.
TAGGCAATCTGCAACCAGGGAAATCCGTTCAGCAGCCAATAGCCCCGGAAATATTCAACAAGTATCCAGATAACGGCTACCCGCATGATCCGCCCCGGCCCCTTTATTTTCACCGAAAGATAACCGGCCAGAGCCGGAAACAAGGCCCAGAAGGCCGCGAACAGAACTGTCAGCAAACTCGAACCGAACACCCCGGCTCCGCCAAAATCGTGCATGCTGATATAAACCCAGGACACGCCTGAACCGAACGCGCCCAAGCCAAATAAATAGCCGCGCAAGGCCGCGCGTTTAGCGGAAATATTCAGCCAAGCCGCAAACAAAAACGCCAGCGCTACCAGCGCCAAATAGGAATAATCAAAGGGGGCAAAAGATAAGGTGAGTAAAAGTCCGGCAATGGGTGCGCAAAAATCCCAATACTTACTGTTTGAATGATGCATGTTTTATTTTTAAATCGGCTTATGGGCGTGTTTTGTAAATGGACGCGCATTGAAATTAACTGTCATAATACCAAAAACCAAAGTGTAGCCCATTAAACAGTGTAAAGCGCATCCAGCATGAACGATGCGCCTCAAAGGCTATTGACCCTAAGGAGCATATTTTGAAAATTGTTAAAGTACCAAAACCAATGCGTATGGTGTGGGGCAGTGCGATAGCTTATTGGTTGGCAGGCATTATTAACCCGGCTTTTATTGCGATTGCGGTCATGATTGCGCTATTTATTCCGATCTTGATCGTTGCCCCTTTATTGCCCAGCCGACCTGAAAGCTAAAAGTCGGCGTTCTTTTTTCAGTGAACAGCCATGAAAATATCACTGTTGATTCTGCTACTATTGTCGCTGTGTTCGTTTAATGCCGCCGCCAAAAAACTCTATAAATATCAGGACGAGCAGGGCACATGGCATTTTACCGACAAGCCGACGGCGGCTGAGCAAAAGCAAACCGAGCTAAAGCTTGAGGTCAGGCAGCTTAAAGTCGCGCCCAAGCAATTAGTCTGGCTATTGCAGTCGGGCGAAGAGCGGCATCCCAAGTTTTATATCCGTAATGATTATGCAGGCCCCGTGGAAGTCGAAATCGATTTTTCCGAGCAAGACAATGTCCGGGCGACGCCCGACCTGCCCAGGCTGTTTGTCATCGAATCCGGAAAATCGGACACGCTTTTTGAAATAAACCCCAGCAATGAGCTTGAGGCATGGAAGCTTGGACTTAAATACCGCTATATCATCGGCAGCCCCTTAGCGCATTACAGCTCCACGGCAAACTATTTGCCGCCGATAGCCCCCAACACATCGTTTCAAATTTCCCAGGCTTTTGGCGGCAGTTTCAGCCATACCGACGAACAAAACAAATATGCCGTAGATATAGTCATGCCGATAGGCACGCCGGTTCATGCGGCCAGATCGGGCATCGTGCTGGAAGCCGAGGATGATTTTTATAAGGGCGGCACCAATAAGGCCTACAGTTCCGAAGCCAATAATATCAGAATTCTGCACGATGATGGTTCTATGGCGATTTATGCCCACTTGGAACTGGAAAAAGCCCAGGTTTATCCAGGCTTGGCGGTGACCGCCGGACAATTGATCGGATATTCAGGCAACACCGGTTTTTCCACCGGCCCGCATTTACATTTCGCGGTTCAGATTAATCGAGGCATGAGGCTGGTGTCTGTGCCGTTTACCTTTATCAACCAGCAGGGGCTAGCCGAGGAACCAGCAGTCAACGCGTGGCTTAAAGGGGGTGCTCCAGCTCAGATGGGTAATACTGCTAGGTAATGTTGGGTTAGTCGTGCAATTTACCGATTGTTGATTGCGATATAACGCGTTAGCAAACGCTCCCGGAACATTTCATCCTTGTAATTACGGAATAACACTCCATAATTGCAAGGATGATAACGCGCAGACTACAACCCAATCTCGAATACCTGCTGGATAACTACCCGGCTGTCGCCCTATTGGGGCCCAGGCAAGCCGGTAAAACCACGCTGGCAATGGATATTGCCGCCCAGCGCCCGGCTATCTATCTTGACCTTGAATCCACGGCCGACCAAGCCAAGCTGCAAAATGCCGAACTGTATTTGGCCGAGCATCAGGACAAGCTGGTGATCCTCGACGAAGTGCAGCGTGCGCCCAGCCTATTTCAAAATCTGCGCGGCTTGATTGACCAAGGGCGGCGGCAAGGCCTGCGCAATGGCCGCTTTTTGCTGCTGGGTTCGGCATCTATCGAGCTACTGCAACAATCCAGCGAAACCTTGGCAGGCCGGATTTCCTATCTGGAACTGACTCCTTTCGATGCCCTGGAATTAGCCGCAGGACAAACCGAAACCCTGTGGCTGCGCGGCGGCTTTCCCGACAGCGTGTTAGCCGGTAACGATGTTGTCAGCCTAAAATGGCGGCAGGATTTTATCCGCACCTACCTGGAGCGCGACATCCCGCAATTGGGGCCGCGCATTCCGGCGGAAACCTTGCGCCGATTCTGGAGCATGCTGGCGCACAATCAAGGCGAGCTGCTGAATGCCGCCAAACTGGCGGCGGCCTTGGGCGTAGACGGTAAAACCGTCGCCCGTTACCTGGATTTGCTGGTGGATTTGTTGTTGGTGCGCCGCCTTAAACCCTGGCACAGCAACACCGGCAAGCGTTTGGTCAAATCGCCGAAAACCTACGTCAGGGACAGCGGCATTACCCATGCGCTATTGGGCATTGGTGACAAGGAAACATTGCTCGGTCATCCGGTTTGCGGTCGGAGCTGGGAAGGCTTTGTGATTGAAAATTGTCTGTCCGTCGCCCCGCCGCACAGTGTAGCCAGTTTTTACCGCAGCAGCGCCGGAGCGGAATGCGACCTGCTGCTGACCTTTCCCGATCAAACCACTTGGGCGATTGAAATCAAACGCAGCCTAGCGCCCAGCCTGCAAAAAGGTTTTTACTTTGCCCGCGACGACATCCAACCTGCGGCCAGCTTCGTGGTTTATCCGGGGACGGAAACTTATTCCGTTGCTGACGGGGTTAAAGCTATTGGTTTGGCGGCGTTGTTGAATTTGATTGCTGGTAAGAACGTGCATTAAATGGGCCCGGGGGTGCATCGCGCTCCATTTACGAATACCAGCCCGGTAGATACTCTGCTCAAAGTCAAACCTATTTCGTTGCTTTATCGTTATTTCAGTATAAATTTCAATTCGACCTCTAACGACTACCGGGATGGCGAATAGTGTAGAACGAAGAGATCGGGCTTACTAAAAAGCGCAAGACATGACCGTGTGCGGCCTACCTTTAATGCCTTTACGGACAGCTAGCTAAAAATAAAACATGACAAAGTCTCCCTGTAAGCCCTATTATTTTCATTTTTTCCCAGCTTGATTATCCGTTTAACGTACGGCACAAGGTTAATGCATGTCGATTCGCCCTATTTCATCAGTAAAATTCATTTTAGTTGCCGGTACGCTGTTGTCCGGATGTACGACGACTCGGCAAATTGTGATTGATCATCCATCGACTCAGGCCAGCCAGTTCCAACCGTTACAAGGCTTCCAAGCCATTGATGGCGATGACTATTATGTGCGGTTGATTTCGGAGTTTGATTTTAAAGGGGACAATGTTTTAAAAAGCGGCTGTACGAATATGGCGCCGTCTTATGAAAAGGGCGATTTATCGGCGGCGCTTATTTACAGTGTGCGTAACGAGGCGCTTAAATTCAGCCGTGAAGCCACCGGTTTTTTGTATCAGGCGACCACAGGCAAGTGTAACTTTACCTTCGATGCTAAAAAGCTTTATCTGACGCCGTGGATACGTCTGGATTCGGGCAGGGAAACCCTGGTCGATTATAACTTTTACACGAACGCCAATAGCGATGTGGATGTGTCAAGTTTAGTCGGCGATGTGAATGCGGCCAGTAATCTGCTCGCGTTAACAGGCGTCGGCATGGGTGTTGCAATCATGGGGCAGGTTGCCGGGCAATGGGTAAAGAACAATCAGCAAGCGGCGGTAACAACGCCTGCGTCCCATCAGTCGGCCAAACATAGCTCGGAGTCGCATTCGCTGCCTGCGGCCACGGTTTTTTCAGGTAAGACCGGAACGCTTAATCAGACGATGTTTAAAGTTTATGATGTGGCGGAAGGCGGGTTTAATCTGCTGGGTTCCGATACTAAACAGCTGGGCGAACTGAAGATTTATCCTGAAATTCTGCCTTCATTGTTATTAAAGACGACGGCTGACGGCATCCCCGATGCACGTGATTTGTCGTTCGAAGAAATAGGTTATTCGCCGATAAAATCAGCGGCTGGGGAAATCAATCTCCAGCAATTGATTGAGCAATCGAAACATCCGGCAAAACCGAATTTAAAGCCTGACTGGAATAATTACCAGGACGTGGAGGGTGTGTGCCGGAAACTGAAGCTGGTGATGAAGGATTTGGGTTTTAATAAGTTTGATCGCAATGCGGTGATTTACTATTTCCTGGCTAAAAATGGCGATTGGAACAATTACAATATCAGTCGGCAAAAGACACTGAGTGAAGAAATGCGCCCCAAGGTCATAGAAGGTTATCGCAGCAAAAATTTTGCTAACTGTCTGGCAGCTGATGATTATGCGGTTATGAAATCGATGGGGTTGCCGGTTAATACGCCGTCCGACTGGGATCAGGTGGGTGAGGCCAGCCAGAAAAAAGAACACACATTTACGCCGCTTAGGTCGATAGAGCGACAGCTGGTTGCGGTGCTGAAAAACCCGAACAAGGCAGAAATGGAGCAACAGTTGTTTCCTTTGTTAATCACGGCAAAAAATGGCGACGGCAGTGTGTTGCTGCAAAATCATTTAGGTGATTTTGGCTTGGAATTATTGTTGAATCCTCCGGTAGCGCCAGTTCCTGCCCCTGCTCCTGCTCCTGCGGATGTTTCAATTGCTCCGGTTTCACCTGCTGTGCCCGTTGCGGCTCCTGCACCGATAGCTATTCCTGGCGAGGGTGTTATTGTCAGCGCCCGTCAATTGGCGCAAGTCTTTTCGGGACTGTCAATAAATGAGCTCAGTTGTGCGCGGCCGGTTCCTGACAGTTTGGGAAAATCTGCGGGTAATTCTGGGATTTTATTGTTCGCCACTAAAGAAGGCGGTTCGCGCGTTAAAGGCGGTGCGATGGAATTTGAATTTTCCGGCGGCAAGATTACGCGTATTGCTTTTCAGCTGTCCACCTACCGGGATTTCGAGCAGGATCTGTTGGATCGCCCTGAAATTGGGGGCTGTCGAATTGATCCTTCTTTTCTGGCAAAGCTGCATTAACGGTAGCATTATTCTAAATATAGCTCTCCAGCCTTGGAAATTAATAAAAAATAGATTGCTGCTAAGCAGGAGAGCAAGTTTATTTATAGAGAAATTAAATGTGGATTTGGAGATGGATATAATCCATAATGATAGTGCGGTAAATAATCAATAATAAATAAAATATCAGGAGAAACGTTATGGCTTTAATTACTTGGACAGCTGGTCAATACGGCACAAATGTTGACTTTGCAGATCATGAACATCAAGTTTTGTTTGATAAGCTTAATAAACTGTATGATTTAGCAACAGGCGGAGCAGAGCGCTCTGCAATAGGTGCGCAATTAGATGATTTGATTTCATATGTCGTTGATCATTTTGCTCATGAAGAAAGAGAAATGCTAGCAAAATGTTATCCAGGCTACGCTCGCCACAAGGAGGAGCACGTTGCTTTGCTAGACATTTGCGGTGGTTTGCAAGCAAAATTTCATGCGGGTGAGGCAGAAGTTGACGAAGGAGTTGGTCAATTGGTCAAAGGCTGGTTAGATAACCACATCCCTAACTTTGATATGCCTTATGCAGATGCGTTAAACAGCTGATCGGGCTTCAACGTTAGGAAATAAAAGGCTTGTGAGTTGCATTGATTCACAAGCCTTTTTTTTGCGCCAAATAAAATCAAGGAAAGGACCGCTGGTATAGATTGCCCTCATGGGTTAGAATTGAAAAGATTATTTGTGATAATTATTACGTAAATGGGAGGACCGACCTTGGCATGCCCTAACATTACGAAACGATATAACGCAACAAGAGTTTATAACTACTAACGAGGAGGCTGCTCCGTGAAGAAAACAAAGCAACTGTTCGCAGGTCTGATCTTAATGGCTTTAGGCCTAGGGACAGCGCAGGCGGAATACACGCTCAATTTAATGAAAGGGGTTACAAAGGTCAGTAATGACATTTATGATCTGCACATGTTGATTCTATGGATTTGTGTATTCATAGGCATCGGTGTTTTCGGTACTATGTTCTACTCGATTTACCATCATCGTAAATCAAGAGGACATAAAGCGGCGCAGTTTCATGAAAATACGACGGTTGAAATTATTTGGACGATTATCCCGACCTTGATTTTGATTGGCATGGCGATTCCCGCTACAAAAGCCATGATGGAATTGGATGATGTGCAAGAATCCGAAATGTCTATTAAGGTAACCGGACATCAATGGAAATGGGAGTATGAATATCTTGATAATGGCATTCATTTTTTCAGCAGCTTGGATGAGGCCAGTAATAAAGTACGTCAGCTAGGTTCAGGTATAGATCCTCGAACGGTTGCTAATTACTTGTTGAATGTTGATAAGCCCTTAGTGATTCCAACTAAAAAGAAAATTCGTTTTGTATTTACCGCAGCAGACGTTATCCATTCATGGTGGGTGCCGGATCTGGGCTGGAAAAAAGATGCTAATCCTGGGTTTATTAACGAATCATGGACATCTGTAGATGAGCCGGGTACTTATCGCGGTCAGTGTACTGAGCTTTGCGGTAAAGATCATGGGTTTATGCCGATTGTTGTGATTGCAATGAACGAGCCTGACTACAATGTCTGGGTAGAAAAACAAAAAGCGGCTGTAGCGGCTGAAGCAGGATCGGCAAGCAAGCAGTGGACTACTGAAGAATTGGTTGCTAAGGGTAAATCAGCTTATGAGACCAACTGTTCATCCTGTCATATGGCGGACGGTGCAGGATTGGCGGGTACCTTCCCTGCTATAAAGGCAAGTAAAGTGGTAACCGGTGATATTAATGCTCAAGTTAAGCTAATGTTGAACGGAAAAGGCATGATGCCTGCCTTTGGAAAAATGTTAAGTCCAGTTGATTTCGCGGCAGTCGTAACATATACCCGTAATGGTTTGGGTAACTCAGTGGGTGATTCTATTCAACCTTCAGCTATCCAGGCTCTGCAATCGGCAACACCGGCGGCAGATAAAAATGAATAAGTCATTGCGTTCTTATCGATCTAATCTTTTTTATAGTTTCAAGAGGTATAAAATATGTCTGCAATAGTCGCTGATCATGATGATCATCATGATCATGGGCCTGCCAAAGGGCTCTTAAGATGGGTTATTACCACCAACCATAAAGATATTGGTACGTTATATTTGGTGTTTGCGCTGGCGATGTTTTTTGTTGGCGGCTCAATGGCAATGATTATTCGTGCCGAATTATTTGAACCGGGTATGCAGTTTGTTAATCCGACGTTCTTTAACTCAATGACCACGATGCACGCCCTGGTCATGGTATTCGGCGCAGTTATGCCGGCATTCGCCGGCTTGGCCAACTGGATGATTCCAATGATGATTGGCGCTCCGGATATGGCATTGCCGCGCATGAATAACATGAGTTTCTGGTTGCTGGTTGCAGGTGTTTTGTTGTTGGCCAGCACCTTGTTTATGGAAGGCGGCGCGCCTGCCGGTGGTTGGACTTTGTATCCGCCATTAATATTGCAAACCGGCAAAGCCTTGCCTTTTGCGGTTTTCTCGGTGCATTTGCTGGGTATATCGTCGATTTTGGCCGCTATTAATATCGTCGCAACCATTTTTAACATGCGTGCTCCCGGCATGACTTTAATGAAGATGCCGATGTTTGTTTGGACTTGGCTGATCACCGGCTTTTTGTTAATTGCCATCATGCCGGTTTTCGCCGGTTCGGTAACCATGCTGTTAACCGATAAGTTTTTCCATACCAGCTTTTTTGATGCGGCGGGCGGTGGCGATCCAGTTCTTTATCAACATATATTCTGGTTCTTTGGGCATCCTGAAGTTTATGTGATGATTCTGCCTACGTTCGGCGTGGC
>CAZAUB010000059.1:8187-9937 GCA_964488195.1 uncultured Methylobacter sp.
TTTATATTCGGCGCCAGCCAGCTGTTATTTTTGTACATTGTTATCCATACCATCAGAGGCGGAACTGGCGAAAAAGTAACGGCTGAAGTGTGGGAAGACGCTGCCAAGCATAGCTTGGAGTGGACTTTGCCGTCGCCACCGCCGTATCATACTTTTACAACACCGCCTACGGTTATACCGACTGAACATATCTAGGGTTTTGCATTCATGCCGGGCTTTCCTGTCCGGCACCCTGCGGGTAAATGCAAATTCGCTCCCGGCGAATTTGTCAGGTTGCTTGTTGAAGCAACCTGCTTAGATAACGTATCAGGTAAAAGAATGAATACCAAACAGAAAAATATTTTGACCGCAGTGCTTTTGCTTAGCGTTGCAGTCGTTATTTATGTTTATGCAGTGATAAGAGCAGTTGCACAATGATTGAGAGCGTTAAGCAAAAAAACGCTAAGTTAGTTCGGATATTGTTGATTGTTGTAGTGGGAATGTTTGGTTTTGGTTATGCTTTAGTTCCCATTTATGACGTTCTGTGTGAAGTAACGGGGCTCAATGGTAAGGTCGAATTGTCAGCTGCTAAGGAAGTCAGCTACATAGTAGATAAAAACAGAGAGATTACCGTAGAATTTATGACTGCACTGAACGAGGCCACACCGATGGTGTTCCGTTCAGAAATAAAAAAATTAAAAGTACATCCTGGCGAATATGTTACGGTGAATTTTTATGCGGAAAATAAGACCGATAAAGTAATGGTTGCACGGGCAATTCCTAGTATTTCGCCCGGAGCGGCTGCTGAATTTTTTAAAAAGACCGAGTGTTTTTGTTTTTCAGAGCAAACATTTAAAGCGCGGGAAGGCAGGATAATGCCGGTGCGCTTTGCTGTAAATCCTGAAATACCCAAGGAATATAAAACAATTACACTTGCATATACATTTTTTGATAATACTGAAACATCAGTGAAATGAGAGGGGAAGTTCATGTCTACAAGTAACGATTATTACATTCCGCAGAAAGCTACTTGGCCGGTCGTTGGCGTTGCCGGTTTAGTGATGATGCTGGCTGGATTTGCAAACTATTTAAATGGATCATCTGCCGGTGCGGCCTGGATGGGGTTGGGATTGGTTGTGTTCATCATTATGCTGGCCGGCTGGTTTACGCTCCAGGCAACTGAAAGTGAATCAGGCATGTATAATGCTAAGGTAGGAATCTCCTATCGTATGGGTATGATGTGGTTTATTTTTTCAGAAATCATATTTTTTGCGGTGTTCTTTGGCGCACTTTGGTATACGCGTAATTTAGCGGTGCCATGGCTGGGCGGGGAAGGCACCGGCGCGGCAACTAAAGAGCTGTTGTGGCCTTCTTTTGAAGCAGTCTGGCCCACCAATGGCCCCGGCAAAGTCGGCGGCGATTTTGAGCCTATGGGGACATGGGGTTTGCCTTTTCTGAATACCTTAATCTTGTTAACCAGCGGCGTATCGTGTACTTGGGCGCATCACGGCTTGCTCGCAAAAAACCGCGATCAGTTGATTAAAGGTTTGATGGCTACTGTGGGTTTGGGGTTCTTGTTCGTGTCTTTCCAGGCATTTGAGTATCATGAAGCTTATACCGAAATGGGTTTAACTCTGGGATCAGGTATTTATGGATCTACCTTTTTCATGTTGACCGGCTTTCACGGTCTTCATGTTTGCATAGGAGCCATTATCTTGAGTGTTGTTTTGTTTCGTAGCTGGAAAGGCCACTTCAAACCGGAAAATCATTT
>CAZAUB010000060.1:0-9886 GCA_964488195.1 uncultured Methylobacter sp.
CAGAGGATAACGGTTTCTATGGGGTTTGATTAGATGGTGCGGTTGGGCGCTTACGGTGCTTCTGTAAACCTCGGCGTTCTGCAACAGGCCTGAAAGATCTCCCGTATAGACTTGCGCGAAATCGGCGCGGATGAGGGTATTGTCCTGTTCGCAGGTGGCTACGTCCATCGTCGCCTGCTCGACTAGAAGACGAATGCCCACCAACTGTGTATTAATATCGATTGGCAGAATAGCGGCATCAATTGCGATAGCCTTGGTATCGAATTCAACCTTGAATGTCTCAAGTTCTTCAATCAGGAGAATGAGACGACGCGTCTTGTCTTTCGCCACTGCGATCTTCGAAATGTTTGAGGTAAAGCGCTCCAGCTTCTCTTTGTTTTGTTCAGTCGTTATCGATTCGAGGAGACTTTGATTCCTGGCGGTCTGGGATTCAATGCTTGCTTGGTCATGAATCAATACACCTTTTTCATCAGTCTGTTTGAACCACGCTTTGTGTTTATCAACATTAGACCGGAACTCTCTGATCTTGCTGTCCACATCTCTGTCAAACGATAGACCTTGCACCCCCAGCATCTGTTTGATTTCGTCGCCGACAGTTCCGGTCGTAACCTTCGTTTTAACCTCATTCTGCGAGATATAGACGAAGGGAAGTTCGGCGCCTTCTTTTGCATTATGTATGGATGTGCTAGCAAGATCCTTGTTAAAGACCACAGAGAAGTCTTCGTTCAGAACGTATGGTGTCGTTTTGGATGCTGGACCGAATGCTTTTCCTAGATAATCAACCAGACAGCTTTTGCCCGTTCCGCGCCCGCCAATAACACAAATAAGATGGCGGTCCAATGGGAGTCCCGGTTGCTCACCAAAACGAGGGTTTTCATAATGTGGGTTATCTGGAAATGGCGACATCTCGTGAGTGATCGAAACCGAGCTCACGAATGGTTTTGTATAACTCACTCCAGGATTCGTCTCCTGCACTCGCACCCGCGCGGTCGGTTCAAAAACGATTTGCCGGAGCCCCTCAAAAGTCGGGTCTGCTTTGATCCACGTTTTTCTTTTGTTGGTCTCCTTCCGCCAAGTCTTGAATCCTTCGATGGTATGGCCATCACTTCCTGAAACACATGGTTTTGGTCGTCCCCCGATGGAAATTTGAAAGTTTTCAATGAATTCTTGGTTTGCGGGGGTCTTTCGGCCCGCAAATAGGTCAATGTTCTCTTGCTTTCTCTCTTCGAAAATCTCTCCTAATCGTAGGAAATAGAGATCTTCTGCCATTTGAGCTTTCCAGTCGATGCTTTCTGCGCCACCGAAGCAGTCATAAGGAATCATCACCAACCGCTTGTCTGCCGGAATCATTTCCAACGCTCTAACAAAAGACTCTTTTGTAATCTCTGCTGTTTGAGTACCGATCTGAAATAGCTTTTCTGGATTATCTTTGTAGCCATCGCCCGCACCATGTAGCTTCGCCTTGGCAGGATCGAGTGCAAGTGCAAATTTTTGTAACGCTTCGTCTGAAAGTGGACGATCGACAATCCGGACTTTCAATGCACCTTTAAAGTCTTGCAACTCTTGAATAGTGAGAGTGTCGGACAGGATGACATGAATGTTCAATCTGTGATTCGTAGCTGATTCGATCCTCAACTCGATACCGGGAAACACCGTTTTTTGAATGAGCTCTCCAGCATCATGAGCAGCGCGAAGTGCTAGATAACCGTCAAATGTCCAATAATCATTGATCGCGTAAACTGAGACATCGCTTTCGTTTATATTTTTTATAACCTGTTTGATTGCATCAGACTTCTCCGCAGAAGTCATTTCTGCGAATCCCCCTCGTTTGAAGTTGTAGGAGGCTGGTGTGTGGATGTGAAGGTCCCACAGCCGCCATTCTGATCCTTTGGGGTAAGCATTCATTCTAGATCTGTCTCGGATGGTTTAGCATGTAGATTTGGAATTGATCCGCGATGGCTTATGTTGCTATCAACAGAGGCCGCTGGATTTAAGAGTATGAATTCTACATCCACCACGGCTAAAGAGTGAAACCAATTCTGGTTTAATGAATACTTGACTTCATACAGCCCAGCTAAGTTGGGACGTTCGAAATATCCGACTGGATTCCGACTGCAAATTTTCGCCACCGACTGCTTATGGCACATTGCTGTCAAAAGCCAAGAAGGATATTCCTCTTACCAATTGGCGAACATGCTTGATCCCCGGTAACTGTAAATGACATGGTTACCATGAATCAATTCTTGGCCCAAGTTTACATTTGATAATATGCGAATATGGTGCTAAACCCTCTGTAGACAGCTCAAACACCCTTGCGGATGATAAGGATTGGCGATTATTCAGCAAATGGTGGGGGCTGAGGAAGATGTATTAAGCATAATGAATGGGAGGCGCTTTAGGCCGGAATAAATAGTAACCGGTAAGCGTCAGACGAGTTTTTCCGTTTGAACCACATCACTATTTTAGCTTTATTTTAAATTGGGAAAGGCCGTTATCAATCAATAGAATGACGTAATGGAATAATTACACTATTATTGAGCTACGTGATGTAGTTAGGTATGAATTAGCCGTTAGCCTAAATTACTTTGAGCGCCAATTAAAAATTACGGGTTCTAACCCGTTTATATCAGATTAAAAATGAGCTCATTTGTCAACAATGGAGCTGTTATTAAGCCCTGAGGGATTTATGGACGACAAGAGCAATTTCGACTTTTTAAAAGAACACGACCCCGTGTTTTTTCAGTTAGCCTCTGCTGCTGAACAGCTATTTTCCGCCGATCCTAACACTACCTTAATTAAGCTGCGCCAATTGGGTGAAGCATTAGCGCAAGATATAGCCGCTCGTTGCGGTGTTGAATTTGACGAAAAAACATCTCAAGCTGATTTGCTGTTTAAATTGAACCGAGAAATTCGTCTCGATCCCAACATCCGTGATCTATTCCATACCCTGCGCATCGAAGGCAACAGAGCGACACATCAATTCAATACCCAACACAAAGAGGCAATGGATGGTTTGCGTTTGGCGAGGACGTTGGCAATTTGGTTTCATCAAGCATTTGGTAAACAAGGCACTGAATTTAAGCCCGGCCCCTTTGTAGCGGCTACCGACCCCAGTCAACAACTGCGGGAATTGAACACGCAGATTGAACAACTGAAAGCGAAGATCCTGGATGCCAATGAACAGGTCGAAAGCAATCAACAACTGATAGCGCTGGTTGCCCGAGAAAAAGAAGAATATGTGGTTCTGGCTGAACACATGGACGCAGAGGCTCGCAACTTTCAGCAACTAGCGTTGACGCATGAAAACCAGCTTAATGATGAGCGTAAAGCCTTCGACGCACGTCTTAAAGCGATGCAGGCAGAGTTGGAAAATCGGCAACAGATTCCGCTGCTAATCAGCGCAAGCATCCAAAAAGCCACTGCACAGTTATCTCTCAATGAAGAGTTGACGCGTATCCTGATTGATCAGCAACTTATTTCCGCTGGCTGGGATGCCGATACCGAACAGCTGACTTATCAAAAAGGTGCGCGCCCGGAAAAAGGTAAAAACAAAGCCATAGCCGAATGGCCCACCCAAGGCAATCAAGCCGCCGACTATGTCTTGTTTGCCGGTTTAACGCCGATTGCCGTCGTGGAAGCCAAGCGGGAAAACACCAATGTCGCAGGTAAAATCCCACAAGCCGAACGCTATTCACTCGGCTTTAAACCGAGCCCCATCATGCAATCAGCCTGGCAACTTGCCGGTCGAACGATTGCCTGGCCCGACAGCAAAGAAAGCCATTATCAGATTCCATTCGTCTATTCATGTAATGCCCGGCCCTATGTCAAGCAACTGGCTGAGCAGTCCGGCACCTGGTTTCGTGATGTGCGGGAGCTTGCCAACTTAGCTAGGCCATTGCATGATTTTCATAGCCCCGAAGGTTTGCTGGATAGTCTCAAACGCAGCCGCCTAGCTGCGCAACAAGCACTCAAAAACGAAGGTTTTGCTTATCTTAAGCTACGTGACTACCAGCAAAATGCGATTCAAGCGGTAGAGTTCGCATTGGCGAATAATCAATCTAACTGTCTGCTGGCAATGGCTACCGGCACTGGAAAAACGCGTACCATCATCGGCTTAATGTATCGGTTTTTAAAAACAGAGCATTTTAAACGCATTCTGTTTTTAGTGGATCGCACTGCGCTGGGTGAACAAGCCATAGACTTCTTTAACGACGCGCCCTTAGAGCAAAACCAGACGCTATCTAAAATATATAATATTGCTTTACTGGGTGATATGGCGGCCGAGGCAGAAACCCGTATTCAGGTCGCAACTGTACAGGCCATGGTCAAACGGATTTTTCAATCAGATACCCCGCCCAATATCGATGCTTACGACTGCATCATCATTGACGAAGCGCATCGCGGCTACACGCTGGATCAGGAAATGACCGATGGCGAGATGGCGATTCGAGATGTCGCGCAATATCTATCCAGCTACCGCCGTGTGCTCGATTATTTTGATGCCGTCAAAATCGGCCTGACCGCAACACCCGCCAAACATACCACTGAAGTCTTCGGAAAACCGGTATTTACCTACAGTTACCGTGAAGCAGTGGCCGACGACTGGCTGATCGATCATGACTCACCGATTCGCTACGAAACCCTGCTTAGTCAAAACGGCATTCATTTTGATAAAGGCATCCAGGTTAGCGTTATCAATACCCAAACAGGTCAAGTAGAACTGGCTGAGCTGGATGACGAGCTTAACTTTGAAGTCGAAGCCTTTAACCGTCGGGTCATCACCGAAAGCTTCAACCAAGTCATCTGCACCCAGTTAGCGCAAGAACTCGATCCCTTTGGCGAAGAAAAAACCATGATCTTCTGCGCCACCGACTTACACGCCGACATGGTCAAACGCCTGCTGGATGATGCGTTTAAAGCCCTTTATCAAGACGATTACAACGAGGCGGCGGTCAGTAAAATTACCGGTCAGAGTGACAAAGTGCAGCAACTCATCCGGCACTATAAAAACGAAAAATACCCCACGATTGCCATTACGGTCGACCTGCTCACGACCGGCATTGATGTGCCACCCATTTGCAATCTGGTGTTTTTACGCCGAGTCCGTTCACGTATCCTTTTTGAGCAAATGTTGGGACGTGCCACCCGTCGCTGCGATGAAATTGGCAAAACCGTATTCAAAATCTTTGATCCGGTTGATATTTACGCGGCACTGCAAGACGTCAGTGCGATGAAGCCATTGGTCAAAGATCCCAATATCACCCTGGATCAATTGCTACAAGAGCTGGCCGACCCTAACAGCTTGACGGCTCCGGGCAGCACTTCAGAAACCAGCCACGCCCATGATGTACTCGATGTCATCAGTCAAAAGGTCATGCGTATATTGCGCAAGGCCGTTAAAAATGCCGAGCTTAAGCCGCCGCTCAAACAAAAGCTGGACGAACTGGAAATGCTTTGGGGAGTAGAACCCGGCAAATTGCATAAACACCTGCACAGTCTTGGCCCAAACCTAGCGGCTGATTTTGTCCAACGCCACAGTGGCTTACTCAAACAACTAAACGAAGTTAATGCCTTGCTGGGCTCAGACCGTTTGCCGATTATTTACGAAGGTGAAGATGAATTTAAAAGCCGCACCCAAACCTACGGCGTCAACGAAAAGCCTGCCGATTATTTGGATAGCTTTAACCACTTTATCCGCGATCAGCTTAACCAGTCGGTGGCGCTGGGCGTGATCGTCAATAAGCCCAAAGACCTCACCCGCGAACAACTGCGTGAAGTGCGTTTATTATTGGATGAACACGGCTACAGTGAGGCCAAACTGCAAAGCGCCTGGCGCAATCAAACCCATCAAGAAATCGCCGCCAGTATTGTCGGCTACATACGCCAAGCCGCTTTGGGTGAAGCTTTATTGCCCTTTGAACAGCGCGTTGCCCACGCTATGCAAAAAATCTACACCCTGCATAGCTGGACACCCGTACAACGCAAATGGCTGGATCGTCTCGCCAAACAACTAACGCATGAAATCGTTATCGACCAACACTTTGTCAATCGTGCATTTGCCCAGGACGGTGGCGCTAAACGGTTAGATTCAATGCTCGGTGGCGATCTGGATAAAGTATTAGATACGCTCAGCGAAAATATCTGGCAAGCAACGGGATAATTCAGGCTCTGTTATAATCTGGCTAGCTCAAGAGGTGTTTATGCAAACCAAGCAATGGTCGTTACAAGACGAAAAAAATAAATTTAGCGCCGTAGTTGAAGCCGATCAATCGACTTCCTTTATTGACTATCTCCTCAGTATGCCCGCTGATGACAACGAATTTGTCCCCCTAGACATCCAACTTAGGGATTTTGACAATGTCCCATAGGCGACCAAATAAATAGCAGCAAAAACAAATACAGCCGATTATTACCAAGGAATTGCCATGCAGCACACAATAACCATTGATTGCCCACCTGAATTATTAATGGGTATCCACCTTAACGCAGAAGACTTTGCCGAGTATCTAAAAAAACAAGCCGCAATCAGTTTGTTCAAGGAAGGCAAATTGTCATCGGGCAGTGCCGCAACGTGGCTAGGTATTGGTCGAGTTGCTTTTTTACGGATGGCTTTTGATGCCGGAGCCAGCTTACTAGAAGACAGTCATGACGACTTCCAAAGAGAAACGGCTTTGTTATGATCGTTTTTTCCAATACCACGCCCATTATTGCCTTAAGCAGCATTCAACAACTGAATTTGTTACCTGAATTATTTGGACAACTTCATTTGGTTAATGAAGTGGTAGACGAATGTGAGGTGGGTGGCGCTATTGCCGTGCCTTCGTTACGCGGGTTAAATTGGCTAACCATCGTTGAATCAACCCCAGTCAGTCGTCCAAGTCTATTGTTGGAATTGGATAAAGGTGAAAAACACACCTTGGACATGGCTCAAAAATATCAGGCTGACTGGGTGCTAATTGATGAAAAAATTGGCCGCAACATGGCTGAATATTTAGGCTTGCGAGTCACCGGAACACTCGGAATCTTGCTCAAGGCAAAGCAACAAGGTTTGATCCCGTCGTTTTTGGAATGCGTGACTGCCATGCAAAATCATGGGATTTACTATCATGCTGATTTAATCAAAAAATTACTGCTTCACATCGGCGAGGCATGAACTGCCAAAAACTTATCCCATCTAAATTGAAGCTATTAAGCATCTAACCGACCTTTACCAAATACCACTCATGACCAACAACGACATCGTACAAAAACTCTGGAATCTCTGCGACGTACTGCGCGACGACGGCATTAACTACAGCGACTACGTCACCGAACTGGTGTTGCTGCTGTTCATCAAAATGGAATACGAAAATACCGAAGCCGGATTGCTGGACAAACACAAACTACCCGAAGGCTGCCGATGGCCTGACTTAAACAGTAAAAGCGGCTTAAACTTGTTGAACGAATACAAACGCATTCTCTTCATCCTCTCAACGGGTAAAGAAATTGCTAAAGACCCTGAAGATGAAACCAAAACCATCGAAAAAACCGTCATTACCGACCCGCTGATTTTGGCGATTTACGCCGATGCCCAAACCCGCTTACGCGAACCGCGCCATTTAGAACAACTGATTAAATCACTGGACACTATCGACTGGTTCAGCGCACAACGCGACGGCCTGGGCGACTTGTACGAAGGCCTGCTGGAAAAAAACGCCAGCGAAACCAAATCCGGTGCCGGACAATACTTTACCCCGCGCCCGTTGATCGACAGCATCATCCGTTGCGTCAAGCCGCAAGCGGGGGAAGTGATTCAAGACCCCGCCGCCGGAACCGCAGGATTTTTAATCGGTGCCGATACGTATATCAAAAGCGATACCGACGACTACTATATCCTGCCTGAAAGAGAGCGAACTTTTCAGCGCAACAAAGCCTTTGTCGGCATGGAACTGGTGCCTGGGACGCGTCGATTAGCGTTGATGAATTGCTTATTGCACGGCATGGAAGGCGACGACGAAGGCGTGGTTCATTTGGGCAATACCTTAGGTCTACCTGGTACACAACTGCCCAAAGCCGACGTGATACTGACCAATCCGCCGTTCGGCACGGCCAAAGGTGGCGGAGGCCCGACCCGAGACGACTTCACCTACAAAACCGGCAACAAGCAACTGGCGTTTCTTCAGCACATCTACCGCAGCCTGAAACCCGGAGGCCGCGCCGCCGTGGTGCTGCCCGATAACGTCTTGTTCGAGGCCGGAGTCGGCACCGACATCCGCCGCGATTTAATGCATAAATGCAACCTGCATACGATACTTCGGTTGCCCACGGGCATTTTCTACGCCCAAGGCGTAAAAACCAACGTATTATTTTTCACTAAAGGCACGGCGGAAAATCCAGGTCAGGACGAAAACTGCACCCAACAGGTCTGGGTATACGACCTACGCACCAACATGCCCAGCTTTGGCAAACGCACACCGTTTGGCGACCAGCATCTGAAACCGTTTGAAGACTGTTTTCATGCCACGCCGCGTGACGAAAGCCACGGCCAAATCCCCCTCTCCCTTGAGGGAGAGGGCCGGGGTGAGGGGGGAATAGAAACCCGCTGGCGTTGTTTCTCCCGAGACTGGATCAAAACCCAAAAAGCCGATTCGCTGGATATTGCCTGGCTGAAAGATCAGGATAGTGTTGATGCCGCCAACTTGCCGGAGCCGGATGTTTTGGCTGCCGAAGCAATGAGCGAACTCACCGAAGCACTGCGGGAACTCAATGGTTTGATGCTGGCTTTGGGTGCAGGCGACCAGGCACAGGTGCAAAAGGATTTATTGGCAGAGGTGTTGGGTTTTGGTGATGAGGTGAATGGATGAGCGAGGTATTTTTACCGACAGGATGGGTAACAGCTCCACTGGGAGAATATCTTTATCTAAAAAATGGATTTGCGTTTAAAAGTAATTCTTACGTTGAAAAAAGTGAACAAACAGTCCCTGTTATTCGAATATCTGACATTTATGGGAAGCTAGCTCTGGATAATAGAGCTAGCCATGTCTCAGTTGAAAATAGTGCTGAAGGTTTTGAGATAAAGAATGGCGACTTATTAATTGCCATGTCAGGAGCTACAACAGGCAAAATTGGTGTTTATAGTGGAGTGGAACCCGCCTATCAAAATCAACGCGTGGGTAATTTAAAACTCCACTCAGATCATTTTGGTTCAGCAAGCTTCCGAAACCATCTACTTTCATCACTTTCTGCAGATATTCTTAAAATTTCTTACGGCGGTGCGCAGCCAAACATTTCTGGTAAAGCGATTGAAGAAATTACCATAGCTTTTCCTCCTCTTGCCGAACAACAACAAATCGCCGCCAAACTGGATGAACTACTGGCGCAGGTGGACATCCTCAAAACCCGCCTTGACACTATCCCAAAAATCCTCAAACGCTTCCGCCAATCCGTCCTCGCCTCTGCGGTGAGTGGGAAGTTGACGTCGGATTGGAGAGAAACTTCTGCTTTTTCTTCCAAATTTACTTGGGATTCAAAGACAATTGTAGATGTTTGTTTAGTAATAACTGATGGCGAGCATATAACCCCACCAATAACTTCCGAAGGAATCCCTTTGCTGTCAGCGAAAGATATTCGGGATGGGTATATTGATTTTTCGAATTCAAAATACGTAAGTGAAGCATTTGCAGAACAATCATGGAAAAGATGCAATCCATTGCACGGAGATTGTTTAATTGTAAGTCGTGGTGCAACTGTCGGGCGAATCAGTCCCGTAAATGTTGCAACTCAATTTTGCTTAATGGGGAGTGTTATATTATTGAGACCTAATTTGAACTTAATAACATCTGGCTTTTTAAGATTTTTTGTAACTATTCAGCGTAAAAACAAAAAATAATGCTTGACAATGTTTTTC
>CAZAUB010000061.1:0-9750 GCA_964488195.1 uncultured Methylobacter sp.
TATTTAAGCTCGTTTGCGGTGGTTAAGATTATTTCAATATCGAAGGATGATTTTGCGAATTTTTTTAATTCTTCAATATCCTGATCTTTGAAGTCCAATATATTAAATTCCAAAAATGGCTTCTCATCCATTTTGTTGGGTTGCTCTAAGTCCGTAAAGAACCGATATGTCAGGCCATTTGTAAGAACGCCAAATCTGGCCTCAGTAACGTGGAAGTACCGAAACAGTTGAGACGCATGATTAATGCTTAAGTCACCACCACATTTTTTGCACTCAAAAAGGATTATGGGCTTCCCGTCTTTCAAAATAGCATAATCAACTTTTTCACCTTTTTTAGTGCCAACATCGGAAACCAGTTCGGGCGTTACTTCCAATGGATCAAATACGTTATACCCAAGAGCCTGTATAAATGGCATCACCATTGCATTTTTTGTTGCTTCTTCTGTTTGAACCATGTCTCTTGTGTTAGCTATACGTGAGGCTAACACTCTGATTTGATCAATAAAATCCATAAAAATAACCTTCTAATAATTTGAATTATCTTAATTTTATCGCATTTTTATGCTTAACCCCATTGTTATTTTAGCAACTAAGATACGCTGATAAATGCCATACCTTAGTCTTGTCGTTCAGTAGGGTACGCTTCGCGTACCTTTATTGAATTTGCGTAATGATTGAAAAATGGTTTGTAATACGTATACCCTACGGAAATAAAAAAAGTGAGGCTATCATGCTGCAAGAACAAATTTTTGATGAAATTAAGCAAATTCCCAGCGACAAATTAGTCGAGGTGTATGATCTGATACATTATTTTCGTTTGGGTTTGAAGCACGAGTCTGGTGTCTTGCCAAAACAACGCCCTATTGGTTTGGCGAAAAAGGTTTTCCAAATGCCGGTCAGTTTCTTTGAACCGTTACCGGATGAAGTCCTTGATGCCTTCGAGGGTAAATGAATGAAACTCCTGCTGGATTCCTGCGCTTTCATATGACTGACAACGGACGCCTCGGAGTTAAGTTAATCTCTTCTCCACGGTAAATGTACGTCCTGTTCGTCTCGCGTGTGGTGAACAGTGACTTATTGATGTTTATGGTTTATGGCGGTTGCCCCAGACTAACCATAGCTGCGATTGAAACGATGATTTTAGGAGAACATCATGCCAACGATTTCCATGTTTTACGGCATTCTAATCAAAATGTTTTTTGATGACCATGCACCCCCGCATTTCCACGCAGAATACGGCGAATATGAGCTGGTCATAACAATTAACCCAATCAAAATTATCAAAGGCGATGCACCTAAGCGCGTTAAATCAATGGTTTTAGAATGGACAGCTTTACACCAGGAAGAGTTATCGCACGATTGGGAGCTTTGTAAAAACATGCAGCCACCTGTTGCCATTGAGCCATTGGAGTAACGCCATGTTTTATATCATTAAAGCCATAGAGCCGAATGCAACTAATTACAGCATCAAAATAACTTATGACGATAATGTCACTATCATTGCCGATTTTAAAGAATTGATCGAAAAAGGTGTAATGACCTTATTAAAGAATCCTGCTGTTTTTGACCAAGTGCAAATAGGGAATAAAGGACGTTCCATTATATGGCAAGAACAAGACATTGATTTTTGTGCCGATAGCTTGCGATTAAAGTTTTACCAGTCACATGCTGCGTAGGTAGTTGATGGTTAATGTGTTTAGTGGTTGTACCCAGTCAAATCAATATCACCATGTATTGGAATGATCACATCCACCTCATTTTTACGCCCAAGCGGGATGGGACAACATACTCCGTCCCACTTTCGGTATTAAACAACCTCGGAAAAATAACATGAAAGCAGGCATGATCGGCCTAGGTGCGATGGGCATCGGCATGGCCAGAAATATCGCTAAGGCCGGATACTTGACCGGCGTTTGTAACCGCACGACGGCAAAGGCGCAAAGCCTAGCCGAAGAGCTTAATGTCATAGCCTACCATCAGCCGGAAGAGCTCGCTGCAAATGTCGATGTAGTGCTGATTTGCGTCTCTGCCGATCAGGATGTGCTGGCAATGGTTGAGGCTATAGCAACAACCATCAAGCCCGGCTCCATTGTCGTCGATATGTCTACGGTCGGCAGCGATACCGCCAAACAAGCCGCCGCTATGCTGGCCGAAAAACAGGCGGCTTTTCTTGATGCGCCGGTATCCGGCGGCGTAGAGGGCGCTAAAAACGGCACGTTGGCAATGATGGTCGGCGGCGATTTAGATGCACTGGAAAAAGCCCGTCCGGTGCTGGAGGCCATGACTAGCCGTATTATGCACATGGGTGCTACCGGTTCGGGTCAAGCCACCAAAGCGGTTAATCAAATCATGGGCGCAGGCATCAATCAGGCGGTGACTGAAGCGCTGGCTTTCGCTCAAACCCAAAACCTGCCGATGGACAAGGTGATTGAAGTGATCTCCGGCGGCGCATCAGGCAACTGGTTCTTACAACATCGCGGTTCCACCATGACACGAGGCATCTTTGCCCCAGGCTTTAAACTTGCGCTGCACCATAAAGACCTGAAAATCTGCCAAAGCATGGCGAAACAAACCGGCGCATCGACCACGCTAATCGACATGACCATTGCCGATTATGAGCGGTTAATGGCGGAAGGTTACGGCGATGAAGATATTTCGGCATTGTATAGACTAAAAGCCGTAGATTCGGATTGAAAATTAAAATAGACCTGTTAAAGTCAGACATGTATTAAACATTAAACGAGGAATAGCTATGCCTGATTACAAAAAATACCAGTGCGGCGTTTGCGGCCATATTTATGATGAAGCGGAAGGCGACCCGGATACCGGTATTACACCGGGTACATTATGGAAAGATATTCCCGATGATTGGCGTTGCCCTGAATGCGGAGCAGAAAAAAGCGAATACGATTTAATGCTCTAAGCCATCCTTACCGGGGAACAGTATGCAGATTGTTATAATCGGATCAGGTGTTGCCGGTGTCAGCTTTGCCGAGAAGTACCGTGCGTTATCAGCTGATGACGACGAGATTACGCTGGTAACCAGGGAGCATGACGGTTATTATTCAAGGCCGCTGCTGTCCCGCGGTTTTACCAAGGCCGATATTGAACAATCCATTATCCTGAAACCCTTCGATAAGCTGCGCGAAAACAACATCAATGTGCTCTGCGGCGCCGAAGTTACGGCCATTAATCGCGCCGATAAATCCATTGACATCAGTGGCTCCTGTCAGGAAAAAGAGCTGCAATACGATATACTGATACTTGCTTCGGGTTCTTCCGCGTTCATTCCGCCGCCATTCAGGCCGTATGAAAAGCTTTTTTTTTGCTTGAACAGTCTGGTCGATTTGAAAGTTTTGCGTAAATTTCGACAAGGTTTTTTAAGTCAAAACCAACGTCCTGACTGGGCGATTGTCGGCGGCGGTTTAATCGGTTGCGAAGTGGCGTCCGATTTAGCGGCGGCGGGCGATAACGTTACCCTGTTTCATGCCATGGATCGGTTAATGGAGCGTCAGCTGGTAGCCGAGGATTCGGCTTTGCTGCTTAAGGTGTTGCAGGATTCTGGCGTTAAGGTGTTGCTAAATCAGGCTGTGCAAGAGTTTATCAAGGAAGAAGACAAGGTTTGCGTAAGAACCGAGGTGACGGCCGAGTTTGACGGGCTGCTTGTCGCCTGCGGGTTTAAACCGCGTACCGAATTGGCGGAACTTGCAGGCCTCGAAATAGGCCGGGGCATCAAGGTTAACCAATATTTGCAGACCAGTGACGAGTCCATTTACGCGCTGGGCGATGTGGCCGAATTGCCGAATAATAAACTCTACGCCTTTATTTTACCGATACGTAATCAGGCCTTGTGGTTGGCAGGGTTTCTGGCAGGGCAAAAACAGGGTCGCATCGGTTCCCTACCGATTGCGACACTTCCGCCATCCATGGCAGTCGACGCTTGGACTCCGCCGGTTTTTACCACCAAAGCCAAAGTGCATGGTTTTGAGGCTGTTCATCCGTATAATGTTTAGGTCGAATTGCGACAAGCGCGGCTAAAGCAGGATTTAACACCGAAATCATGACTCAAAATCGTTACTCTGACGCGGAGTGTGCCGCCATCTATCGAGCCATTTATGAGCGTCGCGATATGCGTCATTTTTTGCCCGACCCGATCGATTCCGAGCTGTTACTCCGCCTGCTTGATGCCGCGCATCATGCACCCAGTGTCGGATTTATGCAGCCGTGGCGGTTTATGCGCATCAGCTGCCCGGAGCTTCGTAAATCCATACACACGCTGGTCGAACAGGAACGCATCCTCACCGCCAAGGCTTTAAACGAACGTGAAGACGAGTTTATGAAGCTTAAAGTGGAAGGTATACTGGAATGCCCGGTAGTGCTGATTGCCGCCTTATGCGAGCAGCGGGAACAATATATATTCGGCCGACGCACTTTGCCGGAAATGGATCTGGCATCCTTGGCCTGCGCCATACAAAACATGTGGCTGGCGGCGCGAGCGGAAGGCATAGGCATGGGCTGGGTGTCGATGTTCGAACCGGAAGCCTTGAAAACTTTGCTAAACATGCCCGAAGACAGTCAGCCGTTTGCAGTTTTATGCCTGGGGCATGTGGATAAATTCTACGACAAACCAATGCTGGAACAACAGCAATGGGCGGATCGTAAAGACCTTAAAGATTTACTATTTGAAAACGTTTGGAATACACCGTGCCGCTAAATTTTGTCATCCCCCCGCTTGCATCAACACTTAGAACTGCTTTACAAGCCAAAATAGACCAGAAAACCAAACCCTTGGGTTCTTTGGGTCAATTGGAATCGTTAGCATTACAAATAGGTTTAATTCAAAACAGCCTGACTGCGAAATTAAACCAACCGTGCATCCTTGTTTTTGCTGGAGATCACGGCATTGTTGAGGCCGGAGTCAGCACTTATCCGCAAACCGTTACCGCGCAAATGGTCGCCAACTTTTTGGCTGGGGGCGCTGCGATCAGCGTTTTTGCCCGGCAACACAATATAGACTTATTGATTGTCGATGCGGGGGTTAATGCTGACTTGAACAGTCATCCCAAGCTGATTGATGCAAAGATCGGCAAAGGTACCCAGAACTTTTTAACCCATCCTGCGATGACCGCAGATGAATGCGTCCAAGCCCTGCAAGCGGGAGCGGATCAGGTTTTGCGGCAATATGAACACGGCTGTAACTGTATCGGCTTTGGCGAAATGGGTATCGGCAATACTTCGTCCGCCGCACTGCTGATGCACCGTTTAACCGGCCTGTCGTTAATGCGCTGTGTAGGCCGTGGCACCGGTTTAAACGATGGGCAATTACAACATAAAGTAACCGTATTGCAGCGGGCGTTAAATCTGCATAAAGGCGCAACAGAACCTTTAGATGTACTGGCCACTTTCGGCGGTTTTGAAATTGCCATGATGGTCGGCGCTTATCTTAAAGCCGCCGAACTGGGAATGCTTATTTTAGTCGATGGCTTTATTGCCGGCGCCGCGCTGTTAGTCGGTCACAAGCTGTATCCTCACGTGTTGGATTATTGCATATTTAGCCATGTTTCCAGCGAACAGGGTCATCAGGTTTTATTACATCAGTTCAATGCAAAAGCCTTGCTGAATCTGGAATTGCGCTTAGGCGAAGGTTCCGGCATTGCCCTTGCCTATCCGCTGTTGCAATCGGCGCTAGTGTTTTTGAACGAGATGGCTACGTTTGCCGAGGCTGGGGTTGATCATTAAAAAGTCAGGTAAAAGGTTTAAGGCGAAAGGTTCAAGGTTTTTTACTTTGAACCTTTCGCCTGCTTTAAAATCACTTGCCGATTTAGATACGCCTAATCCGGAAATCGATGCTATCTGGCGTGAAGAAGCACAAAAAAGATGGCAAGCCTATAAAGCGGGTGAGCTAAAAACAGTAAGTTTTGAAGCGGTTATGCAAAAATACAAGTGAAAATAGTATCGTTCCGACGCTCCAGCGATTATCGTTATGCACCAGTCCAGTCGAGTCAGAAAATTTCGTCATACCGGCATGGATGCCGGTATCCAGCGCCATGGACGGTAACTTTGCGGCTTTACAAGTGCTTGATCAACGCGAAGCGCCAGCCGACAGTTTCACATCCATGTGTTCTGGATTCCGGCAATCCCTGCCGGAATGACGTGCTTGAAAATACTTGTGTATAGAAATGAACGCCGGAGCGAGGGAACGACAAGCAATAAATACTTAATACCTATGCCCCATCTAAAACTATTCCTGTTAGCCCTCAGCTTCTACACCCGCCTGCCCCATCCTCAATCGCTGGATTATAAGCAGTTGCCTCAGGCAGCCGTTTATTTGCCCCTGATCGGCTGTCTGGTTGGCGGCATCTGCGCTTTAGTGTTTTATCTGGCCGATTTGCTTTGGCCGCAGACTACGGCGGTGATCCTGGCGCTAATCACCGGTATTTTGATGACCGGCGCATTGCATGAAGACGGCTTTGCCGATGTCTGCGACGGTTTCGGCGGCGGCATGAATAAACAGCGCATCCTGGAGATCATGAAAGATTCCCATATCGGGGTTTACGGTTTTCTCGGGCTGCTGTTGATGCTGTTGTTGAAAATCAGCGTGCTTAGTACAATGCCTGCCGCCGTAGTGCCTTTAGTGTTGCTGGCCGGACACAGTATCAGCCGCTTGTCGCCGCTGTTGCTGATGCAGCGTTATACTTATGCGCGGGAACATCACAGCAAAGCCTCGGGAGCGGTTTATCAACCCAATTTTCAGGAATTGGCTTTTGCTACCGTTATAGCGTTGTTGCCGCTGGCATTGCTGCCTGTATTATGTGCGCCAGCAATCATTCCGGTACTGCTTGCAACCGTACTTCTGGGTCATTATTTTTACCGCCGCATCGACGGCTATACCGGCGATTGCCTGGGCGCAAGCCAGCAAGTTGCCGAGACTATTTTTTATTTAAGCGTGAGTGCCTTATGGATATTTATTTAATTCGCCACACCCAAACCGCTACCGATCCAGGGCTGTGTTACGGACAAAGCGATATTGCCCTGGCGGATAGTTTTCCTGACGAAATGGCAAACCTGCATGACAAACTGCCCGAGTTTGACGAGGACTGCAAGGTTTTCAGCAGTCCGCTTACGCGCTGTCTGCAATTGGCTGAGACCTTTTCAGATACAGTGATTACCGATCCGCGTTTGCAGGAGCTTGATTTCGGCGATTGGGAAGGCAAGCGTTTTGACGATATTGACGCCGGTATTTTACAGCATTGGACGAATAACTTTGTGACCGCCGCGCCGCCAAACGGCGAGAATTTTGAAGGTTTATATCAGCGTGCGGGCACTTTTTGGCAGGATTTATTAGCCACCGAAGCTTCCGCTCCTCGGCAATCGCTCCTGCATTGCTCTACCTCCTGCATCCATGACAGTCGTGCTCACGCCCCTCGCCTACGTCCTGTAGGCGAAGCCGAACAGGTTTTGGTGATAACCCATGCCGGTGTTATTCGTGCCTTGCTGGCGCGCGCTTTAAATCTGCCCTTAGTCAATTCGTTTCAACTGCGGATTGATTCAGGTTCCGTGCATAAACTGCGGCAAGCTGACGATTATCTTTACGTCGAATACATCAATTTATAAATGAAGCACGGCGGCAATATTTATCAGTTTGCCCGGCGTCTGGATTGCCTGCCGGAACAAGTGCTGGATTTTTCGGCCAACATCAACCCGGAGCAAGCGGTCGATTTGAGTTGCCTGCAAGGCGTTCAACTTACACCGTATGCCGACCCTGATTACGGTTTGTTAAAACAGGCGATCAGGAAGCGTTATCCAACGCCTGTAGGCGTTGATATTGAAGTGTTTAACGGCGCGAGTGCGGCTATATTCGCCCTGCTGCGCGGCTTGCAGCCGAAAGACTTGGTGTTATATACGCCTTTATATGGCGAATATGCGCATATTGCCGGGGAACTTGGTTGTACGGTGCATAACATCAACCGGTTTAATCAGTTACTGGCGGATATTCCCGAACGCAGCACAGTGATTTTTGTTAATCCGTCTACGCCGGACGGTCAGCTTTATGACCTGCAAGAACTGTTGGTAACATGGCAGGCGGCAGATTGCACTATCATCATTGATGAGTCGTTCCTGGATTTTTGTACAAATGATTCGGTTGCAGAACACATAGCGCATTACGATAAACTTTATGTGATCAAATCGTTAAGCAAGTTTTACGGCTGCGCCGGTATCCGCATAGGCTTTATTCTGGCGGCGACAGCGGCGATAAGGGGGCTGCAACGCTTTGAGCCTGCGTGGAAATTATCCAGCCTGGACATGGCCTATATGCAGCAGGCCTTGGCAAATACCGCGTTCATCGAACAGACCCGTCAGCAGACCGCGTATTTACGCGATTTATTGCATCAAGCGTTGCAAGCCTCCGGTTTGTTCGAGAAGATTTATCCGGGGCAGGCCAATTTTTTGCTGGCGCGCTTGGCAAACGGCGGCGATGGTTATCAGTTGCAGGCTCAATTGGAACCGTCACGGATTTTAATCCGCGTTTGCGACAATTTTGCAGGCCTGGATAAAAGCCATGTGCGTTTTGCGGTAAAAGATGAACAGGCCATAGCCCGACTTGCCCACAGTTTATTTATTGTAGGGGCGACTTCAGTCGCCCAGTGAGAGCATGGGCGACTGAAGTCGCCCCTACATTAGCCAGCCCAAAAGAGATCACCCATGAAACCATTAGCCGTATTCGGCACCAGTTCAGATGCAGGCAAAACCACGCTGGTCATGGCCTTGTGCCGAATTTTTGCCGACCGTGGCTTGAAGGTTGCACCGTTCAAGGCGCAAAACGTCTCCAATAATTCTGCGGTCACCAAAGAAGGCAGGGAGATTTCCAGGGCGCAATGTCTACAGGCGGAAGCCGCACGCGTTGAGCCAAGTTTCCTGTTTAATCCGGTGCTGCTTAAATCGCATGGCAACGGTTTCGTGCAGGTGATTGTTAACGGACTGGTTTATCAAAATCAGTCGATTGCCGCTTATTATGCTGGAATCGATAACTTGAAAGAGCAGGTTAAACAGGCCTTTTCTCTATTAAAGCAGGACTATGACCTGATCATTGCAGAAGGCGCGGGGTCGCCGGTCGAGTTGAATTTGCTGAACAAGGATTTGTCCAATACCTTTGTCGCCAACAGTTTCGATACCAAAAATATCCTGGTCGCGGACATCGAACGCGGTGGCGTATTTGCGTCGATTTACGGCACGCTGGAGCTGATGGATCCGGTCATGCGCAGCAACCTGATCGGGGTGGTGATCAACAAATTTCGCGGCGACCGGCGTTTTTTTGACGAAGGCGAAAAGATCATCACCGAGCGCTTCGGCGTTCCTGTTTTAGGCGTGCTGCCGTTTAAGCCGTTGAATATCGACATGGAAGATTCCCAGTCGCTACGTAATTACCAGCAACGCCTGGACGATGCCAAAGTCCGTGTTGCGGTTATCGCCTATCCTAACTTAAGCAATTATAATGATCTCGATGTATTGATGGGCGACACTGAACTTTATGTCGAGCTGATCCACGATTACCGCCCGCTGGAAAGCTTCGATATGGTGCTGTTGCCGGGCAGCAAAACCGTGATCCGCGATTTGCAATGGCTGAAAAGGCAGGGCTTGTTCAAGGAGATTTTGCAGTTCAACAAGCCGGTGTTCGGCATCTGCGGCGGCTATCAAATGCTGTGTCAAAGTTTGCACGATCCCGATGCGATTGAGCATGACACCGCCATT
>CAZAUB010000062.1:0-9653 GCA_964488195.1 uncultured Methylobacter sp.
ACTACCAGGGTATCTAATCCTGTTTGCTCCCCACGCTTTCGCGTCTCAGCGTCAGCAACGGGCCAGAGGGCCGCCTTCGCCGCCGGTATTCCTCCTGATATCTACGCATTTCACCGCTACACCAGGAATTCTACCCTCCTCTACCGCGCTCCAGCCGGCTAGTTTCCGATGCCCTTCCGAGGCTGAGCCTCGGGCTTTCACACCGGACTTGACCGACCGCCTACACGCCCTTTACGCCCAGTGATTCCGAACAACGCTCGCACCCTCCGTATTACCGCGGCTGCTGGCACGGAGTTAGCCGGTGCTTCCTTTAGGGGTACCGTCAGGGCCACGACGTATTGGGGCGTGACCGTTTCGTTCCCCTCGACAGGGCTTTACGACCCGAAGGCCTTCATCACCCACGCGGCGTCGCTGCGTCGTGTCTCAGTCCCAGTGTGGCTGATCGTCCTCTCAGACCAGCTATAGATCGTCGCCTTGGTAGGCCGTTACCCTACCAACTAGCTAATCTAACGCAGGCTCATCTCTTAGCGCGAGGTCCCATTCCTAAGAACAGGAGCCCCCGCTTTCCTCCCCATTCTTTCAAACAGGGAGCGTATGCGGTATTAGCGTGGGTTTCCCCACGTTGTCCCCCACTATGAGGCAGATTCCTACGCGTTACTCACCCGTCCGCCACTCGTCAGCGCCCGAAGGCCTGCTACCGTTCGACTTGCATGTGTTAAGCATACCGCCAGCGTTCAATCTGAGCCATGATCAAACTCTTCAGTTTATATCATTTTGCCACTCAATAAGATGAGTAGCCAATCTTGGCTCGACTACAGATTCAAACGTTTATAATTTCTTATCTACGTAAGTTCTCGTGTCGACTATTTATTACAAGCATAAACAATCCATCACAAGCACCCACACAAATTATTTTGATCAGGTTTTTAAAGAGCGTGGAGCTAAGCCCCGGTTGAGCTGGACAATTATACAGAGCCCGCTTAACTTGTCAACAGCTTGTTAACTTTTTCTTCACCTTCCATCCTTGTCGAAGCCCGTTACCAAGCCCCGAAGAAGCCAGTTATTATAACCGACTCAGCCCGTCAGTCAACGGCCTTGTTAACTTTATTTTCTACTGCGAGCTCTTCGAAAAACATTATCCCGAAAAAGACGAGGCATTGGACGACCAACATCACCAGCATCAAGCAGTTATTTTTACTCGCGCAAACTTTCTTTTTCCCACCTGATAAACATGCTGAGTGCCTACCGAAACCTCCAGTTTTTGGTCGGAAACCTTCTCCCCATCAATCTTCACCGCACCCTGCTTTATCATGCGATTAGCCTCGGATGTACTCTCCGTTAATCCGGTATCTTTCAATATATTCGCTATACCGTAACTTGCACCCTCAATTTTTAATTCCAGCTCATCCATTTCATCAGGCATCGCACCACGCTGGAATCTGGCTTCAAAATTCTCCAAGGCCTTGATAGCAGCGGATGCATCATGAAATCTTTCTATAATTTCCTGAGCCAGCTTTACTTTGTAATTTCTCGGATTTGCACCTTGCTTGCACTCCTCTGCCCATAAGCCTATTTCAGTCATGGGTCGGAAACTCAACAATTCAAAATAACGCCACATCAACTCATCGGATATGGACATTAGTTTACCGAACATATCATCGGCGGAATCGGCTATACCGACATAATTATTGAGCGACTTGGACATTTTTTGTACACCATCCAGCCCCTCCAAAATAGGCATAGTTATGACGACTTGGGGCTTTTGTCCAAAAGCTTCTTGCAACTGCCGCCCAACCAGTAAGTTAAACTTTTGATCCGTACCACCCAATTCCACATCGGCTTTCATCGCCACCGAATCATAGCCTTGGATTAAAGGGTACAAGAATTCATGTATAGCAATGGGCTGCCCACCTTTAAAGCGCTTGCTAAAATCATCCCGCTCCAGCATTCTGGCTACGGTATGCTTTGCAGCCAATTGAATCAAATCAGCCGGCGACATCGCATTCATCCAGCTTGAATTAAACATCACCAGCGTTTTAGTTGGATCCAGGATTTTAAATATCTGCTCTTCATAGGTTCTTGCATTGTCAATAACCTCGTCCCGAGTCAACGGCTTGCGCGTAACGTTTTTCCCTGTTGGATCGCCTATCATCCCGGTAAAATCACCAATCAGAAACAGCACCTCGTGTCCCAATTCCTGAAATTGTTTCAACTTATTAATCAACACCGTATGCCCCAAATGCAAATCGGGGGCGGTCGGGTCAAAGCCCGCCTTAATTCGAAGAGGCCGCCCCTCTTCCAGTTTTTTAATTAATTCTTGCTTGATTAAAACCTCATCAGTCCCTCTAAGAAGGTGTGCCAATACGTCCTCTTGCAATTTCTTTCTCCAAATATCTACAAATAATTCATTATAGAATTAATAATCAACTCTCTGAATAAAAACTTTGTGCGGCCTAAAATTGGTAAAAACCTTTAAAACCGCTTAAAATGAAAACATAAATCCATTAAATGCTCTCTGATTTATTTAATTTTTAATTACTTAGCACAGCCTAGTGAAAAATAGAATCTATACATCCTTGCTCTTTGGAATTTGCGTAGCCTTTTCTGTAACTGGCCACACACAGACAAAACCGACCAGCAAACACGCACCAGCCAAGACTATTTCTGCCACTACTTCACATTCCAAACACACCAAACCTGTTGATAAGAAAAAACCTACGACTGCTGTTAAAGCCAACACCAGCAACAAAAAAGCGCCTGCTTCATCTAAGTCAACCAACAAAAAAGACGCTATTGCCACGACCAAGCTAGCTGGGCAAAAAAAATCTGTTGCAACACCTAAATCAATTATAAAAAAACAAGCCATTGTTTCTGCCAAGTTAAAAAACAACAAGCAATCTATTGCCTCGTCCAATTCAAGTCACAAAACTCACTCTGCAACTGCTTTTGATCCAGACACCAGAAAACATACCATTATTTCCTCCAAATCGATCGAATCTGTTTCAGTAAAATCCACCAACCACAAGAAACCGGAAAAAAACACCTCGACTAATCTGGATCTGGATAATACCGAATCAGACCAAGTCATCCATACAAACAATGACAAACAATTCCGTCCAATCTCAGTCGACCATCTACAACCCACCCAAACCAACACAGCCCATGTATCTATAGAAACCTCGCTATTTCTGGATGGGCTCGAAGCCGACTTATCAAAAGAGCTGATCCTGCAACTCACCGATATTTTTGCATGGGATATTGATTTTGCCACCAATCTACGTCCTGGCGATCAATTCACGATTGTTTATGGAAAGAAAATAGTTAATGGCAAAGAAACGGATACCGACGACATTATTGCCGCTGAGTTTATCAACCAAGGATCGTCATATACGGCAGTCAGATACATTAATGAATACGGCATTGCCAGTTATTACACGCCAGACGGTGAGTCCATGCAGAGGGCTTTTTTAACTACGCCTGTTGACTTTGCAAAGATCAGCTCCCCTTTTGACATGCACCGTAAGCACCCCATACTTAACAGGATTCGCGCACATAAGGGCATTGATTATGCGGCAAGAATCGGCACGCCTGTAAAAACAACCGGGGACGGAATCGTTACCTTCAGTGG
Organism: uncultured Methylobacter sp.; assembly: GCA_964488195.1. Lineage (GTDB taxonomy): Bacteria > Pseudomonadota > Gammaproteobacteria > Methylococcales > Methylomonadaceae > Methylobacter_A. The sequence goes on from CAZAUB010000062.1 coordinate 3,629, forward strand.
TCGCAGTGGCGCCTATGGACAAGTCGTTATTATTCAACATAACGACCACTATGAAACGCTTTATGCACATATGTCTGATTTTAAAAAAGGCTTAACCGTCGGCAATCATGTTAAGCAAGGCGATGTCATCGGCTATGTAGGCCAAACCGGCCTAGCCACCGGCCCCCACTTGCATTATGAATTTCATGTCGATGGAATTTATCGCGACCCGGAGACGGTTAAAATACCGCATTCAATGCCTATCAGTAATGAATTACTGGCTGACTTTAAAGCTCAAACCCAACAGTTCTTTGCCCAACTCAACCAAGTCAAAGCCAAAAGTTTATTTGCTAAAACCCACTCGGCAATTACTCCCGGCATTGCCCTCCCTTCTTCATCCATGCAGCCGTCTCGTTACGACTAACCCAAGCAATGTCTGAGCTTTATATTGGACTCATGTCTGGAACCAGTCTGGATGGTATTGACGCAGCTCTTGTTGATTTTAAAGACGAAAAAGTCCAGCTTGTCGAATTCGAATACCTGCCCTTCCCTGCCGACATTCAAAATACTATCCAGCGACTTAGCAAGCCTGACGCGCTAATCTCGCTCAAAGAATACGGCGCTATGGATGCCCGGCTTGGATATTTATTCGCAGAAGCAGTTAATACCTTGCTTGCTAAAGCCAACATTCCGGCTTCATCGGTCAATGCCATCGGCAGTCATGGGCAAACCATCTACCATGCACCCGACATACAATTGCCTTTTTCTCTGCAAATTGGCGATCCCAATATTATTGCCGAAAATACCGGAATTACCACTGTGGCTGATTTCAGACGCCGGGATATTGCAGCCTGTGGCCAAGGCGCTCCACTGGTTCCGGCTTTTCATCAAGCCGCATTTCACCACCCTAATGAACATCGCTGCATCGCAAATATCGGCGGTATCGCCAATATTACCGTGTTGCCTAAACATCAATCCACAAAAGTCATCGGCTTTGATACCGGCCCCGGCAACACGTTAATGGATCTATGGATCAAGCTACACCAGAACCTCTCATATGATAAAAACGGCGCCTGGGCCCAAACCGGCAAAATCGATCATGACTTGGTGGATCTTTTAAAACAAGACCCTTATTTCAACACCGCCCCGCCCAAAAGCACCGGCAAAGAGTATTTTTCGCTGCCCTGGGTTTACCAATATTTCGACGCATTCAGTTACAAAGCCGAAGACATACAAGCCAGCTTGTGTTTTTTAACGGCGATAACGATTTGCGACGCGATCAAAAAGTACGCGCCGGATACTGAACGCGTATTGATTTGCGGCGGCGGCATTCACAATGACTATTTACTGGAGCTTATCCAACAACACATGGAATGCCCTGTAGAATCAACAGAACAATACGGACTTCATCCCGATCATGTCGAGGCGATGGCTTTTGCGTGGTTAGCCAGACAAACCATAAACAATCTGCCGGGCAATCTTAAAGAAGTAACAGGAGCAGTTAACTCTGTCATTCTTGGGGGGGTTTATCAGGGAAACAAAAAGGGCGCAGCTTCCGCTCCTGCTCACGCTAAGCACCTACATCCTTGTAGGTGACATCCTGTCGCCCGGCGAAGGGGAGAAACTATAAAGGCTACGCCGAAAAAGAAGACCCGCAACCACAGGTGGTGGTAGCGTTAGGATTACGGATAACAAACTGAGCGCCTGACAAATCTTCTTTATAGTCAATTTCAGCGCCGGTTAAATATTGAATACTCATCGAGTCGATCAATACCGTGACACCGCCATTTTCAACGCAGGTATCATCTTCATTGACTTCTTCATCAAACGTAAAGCCGTATTGAAACCCTGAACAGCCGCCGCCTGAAACATAAACCCTCAGTTTCAGATTATCATTACCTTCCTCGGCGATTAATTCACCCACCTTGGAAGCCGCGCTGTCAGTAAAAACTATCGGATTAGACATATGTTTAACACTATGAAAAAATGGAGTTGTAACAAATTATGACTATACCAAGCATTTTAGTCAAGAATTATGGATAAAGGGCAATTGTCTTTAAACCCAGATCTTCTTTTAACCCGAACATCAAATTCATATTTTGCACCGCCTGCCCCGCCGCGCCCTTAACCAGATTATCTATCACCGATAACACCACGATAGTTTGACCGCCCTGCGGTTGATGAATCGAAATCTGGCAGTTATTGCTACCCCGGACATTCCGAGTATCTGGATGCGAACCTTGTGCCAATACATCGACAAACGCCTCATTGACATATCTTTTTTCATACAAGGTCTGCACATCTTCCAGATTGCCATGCGCCTGACCGTATAAAGTGGCATGTATCCCCCGAATCATCGGCGTTAGATGCGGCACAAAGGTCAGTCCGACTGACTTTCCAGCGACCAACTCAAGGCCTTGAACAATTTCCGGCAAATGCCGATGCCCGCCAACCGCATAGGCCTTAAAACTCTCGCCGGTTTCACTCATTAACGTCGCCAGCTCCGCTTTACGCCCTGCCCCGCTGACGCCGGATTTAACATCGGCGATTAAATACTTAACCTCGACAAGATCGCTTTCAAGCAACGGTAAAAATCCCAGCTGCACAGCCGTAGGGTAGCAACCCGGACAAGCGATTAATCTACTCTGCTTAATCGCCTCACGATTCACTTCCGGCAAGCCATAAACCGCCTCAGCGATTAAATCGGGGCACGCGTGCTCCATCCCATACCACTTGCTCCACTGCTTTGCGTCTTTCAACCTGAAATCAGCGGATAGGTCTATCACTTTTACGCCACGCGCCAACAACTGCTCCGCCATCAGCATCGCCGTGCCATTCGGTGTCGCAAAGAACACCACATCACATTCAACCAAGGTTACGACCTCAGGCAAGCTAAATACCGCATCGATAGCCCCCCGCAAACTAGGATAAAGCGCATCCACCCTAACTCCAGCATCAGCACGAGAAGTGACAATCGACACCTCAACGTCCGAATGCAACGCCAAAATCCGCAATAACTCAACGCCGGTATACCCGGTTCCGCCCACAATACCTACACGAATCATCTGTTTTATCCTACCCACACATTGTTTATGAAAATATCAGAAGCAAAAAAATAGCACTCGGCACACCGCTACGCTGCTCCTGCATTGCTCTACCTCCTGCATAATCCACAGGGATGTGGTGAATGCAGATATTGCAGAAGCAAATATCTGTCCATGCAGTCGACAGATGACGCAGATTTGACTGATAATCACTGATTACATGAATAAAGCATTTATAAACTCAGCTCCAGCTTTTTTTAAAAATCCGTTTAAATCCGTCTAAATCAGTGTCATCCGTGTTTCATTATTTAAGTTAGCATCTCAATAACTGGAGCATATAATAACCGCAACTTGAAATATTGACGATGTTGTAACTATGCCGCTACCGGTTACTGGCCCAAAAATCCATTTGCCTGATGCTATCGTGGCGAACAAGAGTCTATCGAATCGATCCGGTGCAGTCATGCGCAAATTGCTCCATGCTATCCACGGTATGTTGAAGCATGATGTGCCTTTCGATAACACCCGTTTTTATGCAATTCCGGCATCTGGCGGATAGTTAAAAATCGACGAAATAAGTTTGACTTTGAACAGAGTATCTACATGGCTTTTCAAATAAAACTTAAAGTGTTGGTCAATTTTTTAAAAAATGCCGGGAGCAAACCAACCGGCAAATCCTCCAGAATCTCACCAATTCGATTCTTTTGTATAGGCTTCCGTCGATTCGAAAACGTCGCCATTTGCTTTTATAGGCTAACGATGCTAAAGCGGCTTCAGGGATGTGCATATCCCCTGTGACCTATATAGTTCTCTGTGTACGCTTCGTCTGACCTTTGTTCACGTTTGCCACAGTCGTAACCATTAGCAACGTTCCGCCGGAGACGCAACACTCGATACTGGTGGCTGGTTAGGCCTTACGAATTCATTCCTTTGAATCCTCCAGACAAGGACTTTCACCTTGCAAGAAATGACAAGCTTCGCTTGTCGCACCGAATCCGCCATGATCTACGGCTCTACATGGCTTAACTACCTAGAAATATGTATTGACAAAGTTAATACATAAAACTATCTTACCTACATGGATATTCACTTTGAGAAAAACGGTGTCAACTTTGTTTGGAACCCGCGTAAGGCTGCGACCAACCCCAACAAGCATGACGGCATTACCTTTGAGCAAGCTACAGCCGCTTTCTTTGACCCGTTCTTTAGACTGGTCGATGCTGAACAGCAAGAAGAAGCGCGTGACGCAGTGATTGGCTATGATGAATCGGGACGCTTGCTGTTTGTGGTGCATATCGAAGTTGAAGGTGAGTTTATCCGGCTTATTTCGGCCCGCAAGGCCACTGTTATGGAGCGTAATAACTATGATTTCTGATACCCTTAAAAACCGCTTAACCAAAGACCGTCCAATGACTTCGATCACCTTACGCATTCCGGTTGATGTGGTGGAATCCATGAAAGCCATCGCACCCTACAAAGGCTTTTCCGGCTATCAGGCATTGTTAAAATCCTACATTAGTAGCGGCTTGCGCCACGATGAAGCGCAGTTTGCGTTTAGCAAGGAAGCCAAGTTGATTGCGGCGTTAAAAAAACTTGGCGTACCGGATAGTGTGATTGAAGAGGCTGCACGGGAGGTGGCGTAAGCTCCGTATCCGTAGGTTGGGTTAGCGAAGCCGTAACCCAACACACGCAAAATATCGGGTTACGCTCGCTACAAACCCTGCGGACGGTAACGGCTTTGTAGCCAATCAACGCACAATATCCAATACAATCGGGCATAAAAAATCCCCGCTTGGAGAAGTCCAAGCGGAGATCAGATTAGATCATCCCGATCATGGCGGATTGCTCGGCAACTGCTCCTGCGTTGCTCTACCTCCTGCATAACCCACATGGACGTGGGAAATGCAGATATTGAAGGAGCAAATATCTGTCCATGCAGTCGTAACCCAACCTACAACTTTGATTTTAAAAAAGACCGTGTTCGTCATCAATCAGATTTAATTGCTTGCTCCTCATACGCAAGGTCTGCCTTTCTATCAGACGTTTCTGAGCAGGGTCAGAAAAATCGGTAAAGCGAATCAGATCACGTTCAATCAACATTGAGATTAGAGCCTCCTGTACCCGCGCAAGCTTAGCTTCAATTGTCAGAGCTACAACAGACTTTCAATGTCCCGCGATCCATGGAGAACACGAACAATATCAATGCCGTCCTCAAGTGGAAAATAGAAAATCAGGTAATTCCCCACCGACTGGCTACGCAAACCTACTTTAAGCCCGTTGCGGCTAGCTCCCATTTGCGGGAAGTTAGCCAGTGCCAAACAGCTTTCTTGAATACGATCAAGTAACCTGTCCGCGTTGTGTGGACTGTCCTGAGCGATATACCACCAAATTTCGTCAAGGTCACTTTCGGCTTCCGGCCGTTTCAATAAACGCGGCATTAAAACTTCATCCTTCCACTTGTTGCGCGGCAAGCCTTTTACGACCTCGCGCTTTGATCTCTTCAATATCCAGTGGGGTTGCCGTGCCGCTGTCTATTCCTTTCTGAATTTCTAGCTTTAATTCCTCAAGCCGCAGTTCACGCAACTGGTCGCGTTCTTCCAAGAGGCGCAAGGCCTCCCGCATCACCTCGCTTACCGAACTGTATAGGCCGCTCTCGACCTTACCTTTCACCAGTTCTTCAAAATGAGGATTTAGGGAAATATTCATAGTCTTTATTCCTCCGCTTTTGGCTACCAAAAACAAAGCATAGCAAATATTGTTATTCATAGGCCAACCTTTTGAGAGAATTCACCCATAATGCATCACGACCAAAAACAATCAAACACAAAAAACCCCCGCCTGGAAAAATCCGAGCGGGGGTCAGGTTCAAGGCTCCGTTTATACTAAATTGTCAGGTAGGTTAACGTAGCGTAACCCGACATTCACCGCGCAAAGTGTTGGGTTACGCTGCTCCTGCATTGCTCTCGGCAACCGCTCCATGCGTTGCTCTACCTCCCCCGTCC
>CAZAUB010000063.1:0-9491 GCA_964488195.1 uncultured Methylobacter sp.
ACTCCCTTGCTTTTAGTTTTTTAGATTAAAGCCATAGCTAGTATAATCCCGGCTTTGTTTCGGCTTGATCATCTTGCTGCACTCACCTCTTTTAAATTCTCAGGGAACTCTATGGCGCTGTATTGTGGAATCGTTGGTTTACCCAACGTTGGAAAATCGACCTTATTTAATGCATTGACCCGTGCGAAAATCGCGGCCGAAAATTATCCCTTCTGCACCATCGACCCCAATGTAGGCGTAGTCCCCGTGCCTGATGCCAGAATGGACAGGCTGGCGGAAATTGTAAAACCCGAACGCGTGTTGCCTACCACGATTGAATTTGTAGACATCGCAGGCCTGGTTGCCGGCGCATCTAAAGGCGAAGGCTTGGGCAACCAATTTTTAGCCAATATTCGTGAAACAGATGCGATAGCCCATGTGGTACGCTGCTTTGAGGACGATAACGTCATCCATGTCGCCGGAAAAATCGATCCCATCTCCGACATCGAAGTAATCAATACGGAATTGGCGCTGGCCGATATGGCTTCCGTTGAAAAAGCCTTGTTACGCGCAAGCAAAGCGGCTAGAACCGGCAACAAAGATGAACAGGCCAAAAAAGACGTGCTGGAGAAGGTTTTCAAGCAACTGGATTCAGGAGAACCCGCGCGAACTTTGCCGTTAACCGTGGATGAAAAAGCCCTGATCAGAGACCTGTGTTTGATGACGCTTAAACCGGCTATGTACATTGCCAATGTTCAGGATGACGGTTTCGAGAACAATCCCTTACTGGTTAAAGTGCAAGCGCTGGCCGACAAGGAAGGTGCGATGGTAGTGCCGATCTGCGCGGCCATAGAGGCAGAAATAGCCCAACTGGATGACGAAGAAAAGAAGGAATTTCTGGATGATCTGGGACTGGAAGAGCCCGGCTTAAATCGTGTCGTACGAGCCGGATACAAGCTGCTGAATCTGGCGACCTATTTTACTGCGGGTGTCAAAGAAGTCAGGGCCTGGACTATTCCGGTAGGCGCAACCGCACCCCAGGCGGCCGGAGTAATTCACAGCGATTTTGAGAAGGGCTTTATCCGTGCCGAAGTCATCGCCTATCAGGATTTTATCGCCTATAAAGGCGAGCAAGGTGCCAAAGACGCCGGAAAGTGGCGACTTGAAGGCAAGGATTATATTGTTAAAGACGGCGACGTCGTGCATTTCAGATTCAACGTTTGACAAAGCAAGAGCGGGTACCTATAATTCCCGCTCTTCAAAAGTCTGTTCAATGGCGATGTAGCTCAGCTGGTTAGAGCACGGGATTCATAACCCCGGGGTCGGTGGTTCAAGTCCACCTATCGCCACCAAATAATGCAGTAATTAACTCAGTGCTGGGTTAATTACGTCACACACGATTTTGCCACATACAAAAAAGCCAGCGTACTTGGCCTTGATTGTTACGTCATCACCCTGAGTACTCTCGACAAATTCTTCAATCCTCACCCATTAACTCATAGCCCCCTATGTCAGGATGGACGGAGTTCGACTATAACGACCTCTTCCCTGTTCGAATAGAAAACTTCTTGCTTGGCATCCTGTTGAGATTGTCGGATTTGTATGAGGCTTTATGTAACGACTGCTCTTAAGAGCGATCATCCGCCCAAGAGCAGTTTATTTTTATCTCTTTGATAATTTCGATAAATACCAGTAGACTGTAAAAAAACACGACTCAGTCAGATAATGATTAAACAGCGATTTTTATTATTGTTAATACTCATGATGGTCATTACGCCAGTTTGGTCTGCGCTTGGCTATTATTCGAGTATGGTGGGTTCGTTATCTGCTGAACCTTCTTTCGAACCCTCTTTCGAACAAGGCATCGCTGTAACTGATTCGGCCGATGCCGCACCACAGAGTTCCGATCACTGCCTTCATCAAGACAAATTTAAAATAGCCTGCCATGCAAGCGGGAGTTGTACTTTTCATGTTTGTGGTGATGGAGGAGTTGCCGCAGTTTTTTTATTTACTCAAGCCTATAGCCCGTATCGCTATGAACATTGGGAAAAGCCCGCTTCCCGTTCTCTGTCATTCTCCCCCGAAATAAGACCCCCTATTAATAGCCTCTAACAGTCGTAAGAGTTACTGCCTTTAGTTATTTATAGTTGCTTTTGCAGGTGCGGAAATATCAGCACACTGCGAATGACCCGTAACAGCGCGTTAGCGAATTCGCGCCTGCAAGCTGTCAAATAATTTTTAACTGTGGTTAGTGATCCTACGCCGACTCAACATAACATATCCGTTGTACGGATTTTATAACGTGTGGGTACAAAGCTATTATGTCGCTACAAATCATTTTTAAGTGTATTGCTTTAACTTGTGCTTTGCTTGCTTGCAGCATTGCTGCCGGTGCAGACCAAACTATTTTAACGCTTCAAGCCGCAACCGAACTTGCCCTCACCGGCAACCCAGGACTGGCGGAAATCAAGGCGCGAGCCGAGGCAATGGCTGCCGTGCCTTCCCAAGACGGCACGTTGCCCGACCCGACGCTCAGAATCGGTGCCCTTTACCTGCCTACCAACAGTTTCAGTCTGCAGCAGGATGATTTCACCATGATGGAAGTAGGCGTTAGCCAAGAGATTCCTTTTCCCGGCAAGCTGGCTTTGCGGGAAAAGATTGCCGAGCAGGAAGCGCTGGCCGCCGCTGATTCGGTTGATGAAGCGCGTTTGCGGCTGGTGCGCGAGGTAAAACAGAGCTGGTGGCGGCTATTTTATTATGACCGCGCTTTAAACCTGCTGGACGAAACCGAACGCTTTTTCCGGCAGCTCATCGACATCGCCCAGACTCAATATAAGGTGGGCAAGGGGGCGCAGCAGGATGTGCTGCTGGCACAGCTCGAACTTTCCAGGTTCAAGGACGAGAAACTGGAATTGTTTAGTCTGCGCCACGGCCAGAACGCCCGCATCAATGCCTTGCTGGATCGTACGGCGGAAATGCCCGTGCGGATTCCGGCGGAGGCTGAGTTCAAGTTGCCGGTCATTGTCGAGTCTGCCTTGCAGGACAAGGCCTTGCAAATCCGTCCTTTATTCGCCCGACACCGCAAGATGCTTGACGTGGCGCTGGCCAGGGTCGATCTGGCGCAAAAGGGTTTCTACCCGGACTTCACCGTTGGCGCCTTTTATGATGTCCGGCAGAACACGCCGTCAGGACAGTCGCGTAGCGATTTCGCCAGTGTCCAGCTGAGTATTAATGTGCCGATTTATGCGGGCCGCAAGCAAGCCAAGGCGGTTGATCAGCGCCAGAGCGAATTCCTGCAGGCGAACTATGCACTACATGACGACCACCGCAATATTCAGACCGAGATAGCGGCCAAAGCCGCAGAGTATCAACGGACAAAAGAAAAGCTGTTGCTGCTCGAACACGAAATCATCCCGCTGGCGCAGCAAACCGTTAATTCTCTACTGGCCGGCTATCAAGTGAGCCAGACGAACTTTACCGATCTGCTGCGCACGCAACTGAGCTTTTTCCAATATCAGAAACAGTACTGGCAAGCATTGACCAGCACTCAGCAAATTTTAGCCGCATTATCCGCCGAAGTGGGCGAGGAGTTGAGCCATGACTAGATATTTCCAGCTAATGCTGATTTTGATGCTGGGCGTGAGTCTGGGATTCTGGGTGGGTCGGCATCAAGGATTACCGCTAAACCCGGACGCTAACGCAGTCAGCGAAAGAAAGCCACTGTATTACCGCCACCCGATGAATCCCCAAGTCACCTCGACTATACCCGCCAAGGATGAGATGGATATGGACTATGTGGCGGTTTACGCAGAAGATGAAACGTCTAAAGAGCCTAAAATCCTGTATTACCGTAACCCGATGAACCCCGCGATCACTTCCCCCGTACCGACAAAAGATGCTATGAATATGGATTATCTGCCGGTTTATGCCGATACTGACGCCAGTGTTGCTGATGCGGCCGGTACTGTCAAAATTGATGCCGTTACTGTACAAAATATGGGAGTGCGCACCGCTACGGCAAAAAAGACTACGCTCTCGCATATCGTGCGCGCAGTCGGGCGGGTGGCCTATGATGAAGAGCGTATCGTGCGCCTGCATCCTAAAACGGAAGGCTGGATTGAAACCCTGCGCGTGGATAAAACCGGTGAATGGGTAAAGAAGAATGACGATCTACTGAGCATTTATTCGCCGCAACTGGTGGCCAGTCAACAGGAATATGTTCTGGCTTTAAACGGTCTTAAGGTATTGCAAAATAATCCTATTGAAGACATGCGCCGCAGTGCGGAAGAGATGGTTATCAGTTCTCGTGAACGGTTAAAACTGCTGGATGTGCCCGAGCATCAACTGCATGATCTAGCTAACAGTCATAACATCAAAAAAAGCCTGCATATCCATACACCGGCGGATGGCATAGTGATCAATATAGGCGCTCGTGAGGGACAATATGTCACGCCAGCTACCGAAATCTACATGATTGCTGACTTATCCAAAGTCTGGGTCTATGCCGATATTTACGAATATGAACTGCCCTGGGTTAAAACAGGCGACCCCGTTGAAATGCAATTGGCCGGTGTACCGGGGCGAATTTTCAAGGGACATCTGGCATTCATTTATCCTTATGCCGAAGCGAAAACCCGAACTATCAAGGTGCGCCTGGTATTTGATAATGCTGAATTATTGTTAAAGCCCGAACTATTCGCCGAAGTGACCATCCATGCTGGTAAACAAGTTGATGCGGTGATCATTCCTTCCGAGGCGGTCATACGTTCAGGTGTGAAAACCCAGGTTTTTATTGTGCGTGGTGCGGGCAAGTTTGAACCTCGCCAGGTGACAACAGGTTTGTCGTCCGATGACGATATTGCCATTCTTGACGGCCTAACAGCCGGTGAGGAAGTCGTGACTTCTGCACAATTTCTCATCGATTCCGAATCAAAATTGCATGAAGCCACGGCCAAAATGAGGGAACCTTCAGCGCCGCAACAGTCTGAAGCGAAGCCGTTGCCCATGGAACAAGGAGCACATCATCATGACTGATTTCATCATAAACAGCTCATTAAAAGACCGCTTTATGGTGCTGCTAGGCGCGATTATCCTGGCATTGGCAGGCGTTTGGTCGTTTAAAAACATGCCCCTGGATGCGATACCGGATTTGTCTGATGTGCAAGTCATCATCTTTACTGCCTATCAGGATCAGTCGCCGCAGGTTGTTGAAAACCAGGTCACCTATCCTTTAACCACTGCCATGCTGGCTGTTCCTCATGCCAAAGTGGTGCGCGGCTATTCCTTCTTTGGCTTGTCGTTTGTCTATATCATTTTTGAAGACGGTACCGACATATACTGGGCGAGATCGCGGGTGCTGGAATATCTCAATTATGTTAAAGGTCGACTGCCGCAAGGCGTTACACCGACATTGGGCCCCGATGCCACCGGTGTAGGCTGGATTTACGAATACGCGCTGGTGGATAAAAGCGGCCGCCATGATTTGGCGCAGCTGCGCTCCATCCAGGACTGGTATTTACGCTATCCACTACAAACCGTTGCCGGCGTTTCCGAAGTTGCTTCCGTGGGCGGTTACGTCAAGCAATATCAGGTGGAAGTCGACCCTAATGTTTTGCAAGCCTATCAAATTCCGTTATCCACCGTTATCACCGCCATCAAACGTTCCAATAATGATGTCGGCGGCCGTCTGTTCGAAATGGGCGAAACCGAATATATGGTCAGAGGCTTAGGCTATATCAAATCCATCGCTGATATCAAAGCCATCCCGGTGGGTGTGGATGCCAATGGCACGCCGATACGCTTGCAGGATGTCGCGCATATCCAGATTGGCCCCGAACTGCGTCGTGGCATCGTGGAACTGAATGGCGAAGGTGAGGTTGCCGGTGGCGTGGTGGTTATGCGTTTTGGCGAAAACGCCCAAAAGACCATTGAAGACGTGCGGAAAAAACTGGATGAATTAAAAAAAGGCTTGCCGGAAGGAGTTGAAATCGTCACCGTTTATGATCGGGGCAGTTTGATTGAACGCGCAGTGGACACGCTGAATACGGCGCTGATTCAGGAACTCATCATTGTCTGTGCATTGGTTGCCTTGTTTCTGCTGCATTTACGATCATCTCTGGTGATTATTATTACTTTGCCGCTGGGCATTCTGATGGCCTTTATTGTCATGAAATGGCAAGGAATAAACGCCAATATCATGTCGCTGGGCGGCATTGCGCTTGCCATTGGTGATATGGTCGATGGGGCTGTGGTGATGGTCGAAAATGCCCATAAACACCTTGCCGAAGCCGCCAAAAAAAAACAGGCCGAACTGACCGAAAAAGAACGCTGGCAAGCCATAGCTAACGCATCCAAAGAAGTAGGCTCGGGGCTGTTTTTCTCACTGCTGGTAATTACCGTTTCATTCCTGCCCATTATCACCATGGAGGCGCAGGAAGGCCGTTTATTCAGCCCGCTGGCCTTTACCAAATCCTACGCGATGGCGGCAGCAGCGATATTGACTATCACGTTGGTGCCGGTGTTGATGGGATATTTTGTCCGCGGCAAGATCATTCCTGAACAGAAAAACCCGATCAACCGTTTTTTGCATTTTATTCACGCACCCGTTTTAAGGCTGGCGATGCGTGATCGGGCGGTAACTGTAATACTGGCTGCCCTGTTAATGGCAACAACGCTATACCCGTTGTCCAGGATCGGCAGCGAATTTATGCCGCCTTTGTATGAAGGGGATCTTTTATACATGCCGACCACTTTTCCCGGTATATCCATCACCAAAGCCAGGGAAGTGTTGCAACAGACCGACAAGATGCTGAAAACATTTCCTGAAGTGCAGCAGGTGTTTGGCAAGATCGGCAGGGCTGAAACGGCAACTGACGCAGCTCCATTAATGATGGTGGAAACCACCGTGCAACTGAAACCCCAAGAGCAGTGGCCTGATCCGGACAAAACCACCCGGCAATTGATGGATGAAATGGACAAGGTCATTCATTTTCCAGGTTTGGCCAATACCTGGACCATGCCGATTAAAAATCGTATTGATATGCTGTCTACCGGAATCAAAACGCCGGTAGGTATCAAGGTTTCAGGACCTGATCTGAACGTCTTGCAGTCCCTGTCGGTACAAATCGAACAGGTGATGAAGACCTTGCCGGAAACGCTGTCGGCCTACGGTGACCGGGCAGTCGGCGGCTATTTTCTGGATTTCGATATTAACCGGGAAGCTGCGGCGCGTTATGGACTGACTATCGGCGATGTACAGGACGTTATTCAAAGCGCTATTGGCGGCATGAATATCACCGAAACCGTTGAAGGGCTGGAGCGTTATCCGGTCAATCTGCGCTATCCGCGTGATCTGCGCGATAACCTGGAGGCCTTGCGGCGCGTATTAATCCCCACGCCCACGGGCAGCCAGATACCGTTGACCCTGGTGGCCGATATTAAATTTACACGCGGCGCGGATGTTATTAAAACTGAAGATGCAAGACCCAATGCCTGGATCTATGTGGATATCAAGACTTCCGATATAGGCGGGTTTGTCACGCTCGCGAAAAAAACACTGGCGGAACGCGTCACACTACCCGCCGGTTACACCGTCGCCTGGTCAGGCCAGTTTGAATATATGGAACGCGCGGCAGAGCGGTTACGGTTGGTCGTGCCGCTCACACTATTGCTGATTTTTATCCTGTTGTATTGCGCTTTTCGCAATATTACCGAGCCCGTCATCGTCATGCTGACCATTCCCTTTAGCCTCATTGGCGGTATCTGGCTGGTGTACTGGCTGGGATTCAATTTATCGGTTGCGGTCTATGTCGGCTTTATCGCTCTCGCCGGTACGGCAGCCGAAACCGGCGTCATGGTGCTGAGTTTTATTGATATTGAAATTGATAAACTGCGGGGGCAAAAACAGGCTCCATTGACCGGTGCCGAAATCAGAGCAGCTACAGAAGCCGCAACCGCTATGCGTGTGCGGCCTGTAGCGATTACGTCCCTAGCCAACATCGTGGGCTTAATCCCCATTATGTGGGCCACCGGTGCCGGTGCCGATGTCACCCAACGCATCGCCGCCCCAGCGCTGGGCGGAATGCTGACCGTGCTGATATTGAGCCTGCTGGTATTTCCGGTCATCTACAGTCTGGCCTTGCAGTTTCAGGAAAGGCGCAAGCAAGGAGCCGTTGATGTCATTCATTAAGACATTACACGAGGTCAAAAACATGTTGTTATATTAATCGCACTTTTATTACTCACTGTTTCTTCGTGTGCATCAAGTACTAAAGTGTCTACTCGTCACATCCTGGTGGACAGGGTCATCCATGGGATAAGGGGCGATCGTTTTAAATTACAGTTATGTAGGCTAAGTTTTTTAACCCAGCATTTGCTAAGAATAGCTGGATTTCATTCTGCAACGAGCTATAAAGGAGGTAAAACTGATAACAACCTGAAAAAACGATCATTTTTAACTATATAAATTATTTTGGAGAAAACTCATGAAAATTAAATTACTGATTACCCTGCTTTTAGCTATTGGTTTGTTGTCCGCATGTGCCGAATTTGACCCGCATTCTATGGATATGAACCTGGCCGTGCACAACGCAAAAACCAAAGCCGATCATGAGGCGCTGGCACAACACTATGAGGAAGTGGCGAAAGAAATGCAGCTTAAGGTTGAGGAACACAAGAAAATCCTGAGTGAATACGAGCGCGAGCCGTGGTTGATTGGTAAGCAGCAGGCAACCGGGTTCGGAGTCCATTGCAAAAGGCTGATTGATGTCTATGAAAAAGCCGCCGAGGAAAACCTGGAAATGGCGAAGATGCATCGCCAGATGTAACGCTTCACACAAGCCAGGGGATGGGAATGTTACCATCCCTTGGCAATGATGTAAGAACCCTTCTTATAAAAATATGATAGTCCTACGAGCTTTGGAGAAAACCCATGAAAACAAAGTTGCTGATTACCTTGCTTTTAGCTGTTGGTTTACTGTCCGCCTGTAGCGAGATGAACCCTCATCCGATGGATATGAGACTAGCCGTGCAAAATGCGGTATCCAAAGCCGATCATGAGGCGCTGGCGCAACACTATGAGAAAGCGGCGCAAGAAATGCAGCTTAAAGTTGATGAGCACAAGAAACTTCTTAGCCAGTATCAGTCAACAGGCTATCTCTACGGTAGACCGCCGGATGATTTTGTGGAATATTTTAAAGATCATTGCCAAAGGCTGATTGATGCCTATGAAAAAGCTGTCGAGGAAAATTTGAGCATGGCAAATCTGCATCGCCAGATGTAATGCTTTACACAAGCCAGAAGATGGAAATGTTACTATGATGAATCCATATAAGCCTTTACCAGTATCGTCTTCGGACAATTTCGGATGTTTACTATCTGCTTCGGTGATGAGATGAGAGTCACAGAAAAACCCATTTCCAGTTACCCATGGTACCTTTGTCCATTCTTTTGGAATCAGAAAAGAAAATACGGACAAGTCCTTAAGCCTGCATTGATTTGGGCCAGAGTCCCCA
>CAZAUB010000064.1:0-6339 GCA_964488195.1 uncultured Methylobacter sp.
GTATGGCGCATGATTAATCCGGTCAGTACCGCGACTGCGATGCCTAATATATACAAACCGAAAACCAGATTCTGCCCGCCGACCGGGAAAAATGCGGCGGCGAATAAAGCGTAGACCGGCAATCTGGCTCCGCAGGACATGAACGGGTTCATCAGGTTGGTCAATATCCGGTCGCGCTGACTTTCCAGTGTCCGCGTCGCCATAATCGCCGGGACATTACAACCAAAACCGACTATCATCGGCACGAATGATTTGCCGGGCAAGCCGATCATGCGCATGAATCTGTCCATGACGAAAGCCGCTCTGGCCATGTAGCCGGAGTCTTCCAGCGCCGACAGGAACATGAACAGGAAGCCGACGATGGGGATAAAGGTGGCGACGACCTGTATGCCGCCGCCTATGCCATTGGTGATTAATACAACCAGCCATTGCGGCCAATTCAGGTCAGTGAGCGCTAAGCTTAGGCCGTCGATCAATAAAGCGCCTACGGACTGATCGAAAAAATCGACAAAGGCGCTGCCGATGTTGATGGTGAACATGAACATCGCGTACATGACTAACAGGAAAATCGGGATGCCCAGAAAGCGATTCAAGACGATGTTGTCGATTTTATCGGTCGTGTGGCGAGTCACTTCGGTTAGCTTGCAGACCGCGCCGCTGGTCAATTCATTGACGAAACCGTAACGGGCGTCGGCGGCGAGTATATCTATTTCATCATCGGTTTGGGTTTCTACCCTACGCTGTAATTGTGCAACTTTCGGCAACAAATCTGTTCCGGCAATCTGTTTGGCCAGGGTATCGTCTTCCAGCAAGCGAACGGCCAGCCAGCGCAGGTTGCAATGATGTTGCTGTGCGGCCTCGATCAACAACGGTGAAATGTCATCGATGGCTTGCTCCAGCTCCGGGATATAGCTGATTATTGCCGAAGGTATCGGCTTGGCGATAGCGGCGCTATTGATTGCCGCCTTTAATGCGCCGATACCGTCCTTGGTCGAAGCGCTAATCGGAATAACCGGACAACCCAGAAAATCCTCAAGATAAGCTACATCAATCTTGATGCCGCGTTGTTTAACGGCATCCATCATATTGAGCGCTAAAATCATCGGCACCCGCATCTCGATCAGTTGCGAGGTCAAATACAGGTTTCGTTCCAAATTGGAGGCATCGACGATGTTAATGATTAAATCGGCCTGCTTGGAAGCGACATAATCACGGGCGACTTTTTCATCTAAAGAAACCTGATCGTCAGCGGCTTCCAACGAATAGGTGCCGGGTAAATCGACTAATTCGATCAATTTATGATCAAAGCGGTATTCGCCGGTTTTTTTCTCAACCGTAACGCCGGGCCAGTTGCCCACATGCTGTCTAGCGCCGGTCAGCGCATTAAACAGGGTAGTCTTGCCGCAATTCGGATTGCCGACAACGCCAACTGTAAAATCAGTTTTCATTATAGTTTCTCTATCAACAATATGGCCGCTTCATCCTTACGCAGGGTTAATGAAAATCCACGCAACTTTATTTCAACCGGGTCTCCCATCGGTGCAAAACGGGTAACGCTAAACTCGGTTCCCGGTGTCAAGCCCATAGCCAGCAAGCGTTTGCGATAAGCCTTACCGGATTGTTCAAAGCCGACTACTTTCCCCGAATCACCCACAGCCAGGTTTTTTAAGCTTATTGCCATAAATTAAGCATCGAAATAAAGTGCATTAAAAACCAACCGCCACAGGAGTTAACAGCAATCATTCTCATTTAAGAGAACTATATCATAGTAACCGGTATTTTCTGTATTTTTTAGCGGTGTTTTGAAGGGGTATGCGTAGGCTTGAAGGCACAGAGATGTTTTTTGAATGCAGTGTACAAATAAGGCGGCTTAACAAACTTTAACGTGGGGCTGGGTAAAAGCCCGAAAAAACAGGAAAAATATGCGCCTCAAATGAGGCAATTCAAGTTGAATGGCACTGGAAACATAGGAGCGATGAAACGCACCGAGCTAGAGCGTAACGTTCCCACGCGCGTATTCCTAAACTTTATATTTCGAATTCAGAGCGTTGATGTCCTGCGCTCAGCAATTCCTGCATCCATCTTGGCGCCACCCCGCGACCTGTCCATGTTTTGCTTTGATCATCAGGATGACGATATTTAATGGCAACTTTTGCGCCCTTGCGAGCAGACCTCTTGTCAGTTTCATGAATTTCTACAATAACGTCAATGGAAGCGGCCAATTCTTTAATCTGCGCTATAACTTCTTTACGCTTATTAGACTGTTTATTTCTTAATGCTTTTTCTGCGCTTTCAATAACAGCTTGCAATTCGCGTTCAGAAAGATTTTGGTATTCGCTCATTTTTAAATCCTTAAAATAAAAAAATATTAGTAAACTATATCATTAATTCAATTATAAACATATTCAATTATTCGATAGCAGATATATAATTATTCAACCTTAAAATTTTTTTCATTTAATAATTGACCGTTTTTATCAACCAGCCTTACAGTCCAGTTACCTTTGTCAGAATCAGATAATAGCGTGCGACTTGATGTGCGCCATGTATCGCCCGATATAACCAACGTCTGTCTGGAAACAATCACGCCATTTTTCAGCCACTCATGATAAACCTTGCTACCCTTCATAGCTTTTAATTCAGTAAAATAATAAAGCCATACCGGCTTTTTATGGCTAATGTCCACAGCCTTCACTATTTCAGCTACCGGCTCTTTGTTATTAATCGCGTAAGTTAATGATGCTCTCTGCACATTAGCCTTTGAATACCCGCGCTCTTTAATAACTTTTTCATTAGGTTGTTTTTTTATAACTTCCTTAACTGGATTACCGGCAGTTTGTTTATTTATCTTATTGGGGTCTTTTTTCGGATTAACTAAGGAGTTAGTTTCAACAACTGCCTGCTTGGGTAGTCCCAAGTTTTTTATTTCGGTTTCCTTAACCTCATCCGGTGGCGTTGCCTGCTTTTCTATAGCATCAACTAGCTCCGTAGCATTATCTACATCGATCTTTTGCGTATCATTGTTAATACTATAAATCAGCGACGCGAACATCAGAACCAGCACACCGACAGCAAGCAAAATCCTTTTAACATTCCATTCTGTTACCATCTTGGGTGCCGCGTTCTCTGTCGCTTTTCCAGATACCGGATAGCTAACTTTAATTACAATATTTCTTTTGTCTGTCATAAAATCACATCGACCCTACTTTAGGTGAAAACATATAGCTTGCCTTTCCTGGCCAAGCACCGCACATTTTAGTCGGAGAGTACGCTAAATCTTGGTATATACTACTTAAGAGTTCAGACAAAGACAAAATCCTTGCAGAATAAATTGGACATTCATAATGAGTAAGCTGCTTAAACTTTTTCAAGATTCCTCTTCCCTCTATGGCAGTAACGCCGGCTTTGTTGAAAACCTATATGAACGATTCCTGGAAGACCCCGACTCGGTTGAACCCAGCTGGCAAAAAGAATTTGGCGAAATCCACAATGGCGTTGATTTTGAAACCCCTCACAGCCCTGTCATAGAGCGCTTTGCGCAACTTGCACTTAAATCCCAGGGCAGACTGGCGAAATTACAAGGCTTTACCGAAGAAAGCGTCAAAAAACAATCGGCTGTTGCCCGGCTTATTAATCATTACCGGGTTCGCGGGCATCAGATTGCCGCCAATAATCCGCTGGGGAAAACCTTGCCCCCTCCTCCCGACATGGATCCTGCTTATTACGGCCTTTCCGAGCCTGATATGGACACCCTGTTCGACACCGGCTCACTGTATGGCGTTGACCGGCTGCCTTTACGCGACATTATCGCCAATTTGCAAGAAATATACTGCGGCAGCATCGGCTCTGAATACATGCACATCGTCGATACCCATATCAGGCGCTGGATCATAAATCGTCTGGAAAGCTCTAAAACCAACTTGGAACTGGAACCTGAAAAAAAACACTGGCTACTCAAATTACTGACTGCCGCTGAAGGCATAGAAAGCCATTTACACAATCGATTTGTCGGCCAAAAACGTTTTTCTCTGGAAGGCGGCGAATCGTTGATTCCGATTCTGGATGAATTAATTCAAGGGTTCGGCACCAAAGGCGTTAATGAAATTGTGATCGGCATGGCTCATCGAGGCCGGTTAAATGTACTGGTCAACATTTTAGGCAAAAGTCCTGCCAGCCTGTTTAATGACTTTGCCGGTACGTCGCCGCTTTCGCCGGGCGTCAGTACCGGCGATGTAAAATACCATATGGGCTTTTCATCCGACATTAGCACCCCCGGCGGCCCGGTTCATTTAACGCTGGCATTCAATCCGTCGCATCTGGAGATCATCAACCCGGTGGTCGAAGGCTCGGTTAAGGCCCGTCAGGACAGAGCAGGAAAAACCGGAAAAAACACGGTAATCCCCATATTAATCCACGGCGATGCGGCCTTTTCCGGGCAAGGCATCATCATGGAAACCTTGAACATGTCGCAAACCCGCGCTTTTTCCACCGGCGGAACTGTGCATATCGTCATCAACAATCAAATCGGCTTCACCACCAGTAACCCGCTGGATGCACGCTCCACACTTTATTGCACCGATGTGGCCAGCATGGTCCAGGCACCGGTTTTTCATGTCAACGGTGATGATCCCGACGCCATTATCTTTGTCACCAAACTGGCAATGGATTATCGGATGACATTCAATAAGGATGTGGTCATCGACCTTATTTGCTATCGACGACTTGGACATAATGAAGCCGATGAGCCTTCGGCCACCCAACCCTTGATGTACAAAAAAATCCGCAAACTGAAAACTACGCGGAAACTTTATGCCGAAAAACTCATTAAAGCAGGGCTGATCAACGATGAACAAGCCACGGAGCTGGAGCTAACCTACCAAAAACTGCTCGAAGCCGGGGAAGTTGTTTCCAGGCCTGTCCTGGCTGATGGCCCCTACCCGTACACCAATCAATGGAATAAATTCCTGGGCACAGACTGGAAGTTAGCCTGCAACACCTCGGTTTCCATGGATCGACTGCGCTTTTGTAATGACAGAATGCAGCGGTTGCCGACCGGTTTTGAAATGCATCCCAGAGTCGCCAAAGTCATGGATAACCGTCGAAAAATGGCGGCCGGAGCCATGCCGCTAGACTGGGGGTTTGCCGAAAACATGGCCTATGCGACGCTGCTGATGGAAAAATACAATGTTCGATTAACCGGGCAGGATGTCGGTCGCGGCACCTTTGTGCATCGCCATGCGGTTTTGCATAATCAACTGCATAATAAGACCTATAGACCGCTTAAACATCTGGACAAAGATCAGGGCAAAGCACAGATTTATGATTCCCTGCTTTCC
This sequence comes from uncultured Methylobacter sp., assembly GCA_964488195.1. GTDB lineage: Bacteria > Pseudomonadota > Gammaproteobacteria > Methylococcales > Methylomonadaceae > Methylobacter_A. The sequence goes on from CAZAUB010000064.1 coordinate 5,337, forward strand.
GAAGCGGGCGTGTTAGGTTTCGAATATGGCTACAGCACGACAATGCCGAACACCCTGGTTATCTGGGAAGCGCAATTCGGCGATTTTGCCAATGGTGCGCAAGTGGTCATCGATCAATTTATCAGTTCCGGCGAAACCAAATGGGGTCGTCTATGCCATCTGGTGATGTTGCTGCCGCACGGCTTCGAAGGCCAAGGGCCGGAACACTCCTCCGCCCGGCTGGAGCGCTATCTGCAACTGTGCGCCGAACATAATATCCAAGTTTGCAGCCCGACTACGCCTGCACAAATATTTCACTTGTTGCGTCGCCAGATGCTGCGTCCCTATCGGAAACCGTTGATTGTCATGAGCCCCAAGAGCTTACTGCGTCATAAACTTGCGGTTTCCACGCTGGAAGATTTAACTGACGGCCAATTCCTGCCTGTTATTGGCGAGCAGGACGACATCAGCCCCAAAAAAGTGACCCGCCTTATCATGTGTTCCGGCAAAGTCTATTACGACCTGCTGGAAGTACGGCGTCAGGACGACCTAAAGCACGTCGCTATTACCCGCATGGAACAGCTCTACCCTTTCCCCGATGAGTTGTTTAGAGCGGAAGTCGGCAAATACCCGCAGCTCAAAGAATTCATCTGGTGTCAGGAAGAACCCCAGAATCAAGGCGCATGGTATCAGTCAAAACATCACTTTACCGACAACCTCGCCCCCAAAATCAGCATGACTTATGCCGGTCGCGAGGCATCGGCAGCGCCTGCTGTCGGCAATTTCCGCGTCCATATCGAACAACAAAAAGCTGTCGTTCACTCGGCCCTTTACGGCAAACCTTCAGGAAAATAACAATGAGCATTGAAGTCCTAGTTCCCCAATTACCCGAATCCGTTTCCGATGCAACGCTGATCACTTGGCATAAGCAGCCCGGCGACACCGTTATCAAGAACGAAAACCTTGTTGATCTTGAAACGGACAAAGTGGTGCTTGAAGTTCCTGCGCCGGAATCCGGCATCCT